>NZ_JBNNVQ010000041.1:0-48861 GCF_050280625.1 Pseudomonas sp. NPDC089569 | reverse complement strand
CGGATTGGGGAACAGATCGAACAGGGCCCAGGCCAGCGTCAGGCCAATTGCAGTGCCGACCCCATTGCGGGCATTGCGGGTTGGCATCACGCAATCGAACATGTCCACACCGCGGCGCACACCCTCAACCAGATCTTCCGGTTTGCCAACGCCCATAAGGTAACGAGGTTTGTCAGCCGGCATCTGGCCCGGCAGATAATCCAGCACCTTGATCATTTCATGCTTGGGCTCGCCCACCGACAGGCCGCCGATGGCCAGGCCGTCGAAACCGATCTTCTCAAGGCCTTCCAGGGAGCGCATGCGCAGGTCCTGGTGCATGCCGCCCTGAACGATACCGAACAGCGCCGCGGTGTTGTCGCCATGGGCGTTTTTCGAGCGCTGGGCCCAACGCAGCGACAACTCCATGGACACGCGGGCGACGTCTTCGTCGGCCGGGTACGGCGTGCATTCGTCGAAAATCATCACGATGTCGGAGCCCAGGTCGCGCTGGACCTGCATCGACTCTTCCGGACCCATGAACACCTTGGAACCGTCGACCGGCGAGGCGAAGGTCACGCCCTCTTCCTTGATCTTGCGCATGGCGCCCAGGCTGAACACCTGGAAGCCACCAGAGTCGGTCAGGATCGGGCCTTTCCACTTCATGAAGTCATGCAGGTCGCCGTGGGCCTTGATCACTTCTGTGCCGGGACGCAGCCACAGGTGGAAGGTGTTGCCCAGAATGATTTCGGCGCCAATCGCCTCGATATCCCGTGGCAGCATGCCCTTGACCGTGCCGTAGGTGCCCACCGGCATGAAGGCCGGGGTCTCGACGGTGCCACGGGGGAAGGTCAGGCGACCACGACGAGCCTTGCCATCGGTGGCCAGCAGCTCAAAAGACATGCGACATTCGCGACTCATACAGATTCCTCGGGGCCACGTGGTGCGGGATTACGGGTAATGAACATCGCATCACCGTAGCTGAAAAAGCGGTACCCGTTATCGACCGCGGCTTTGTAGGCGGCCATGGTTTCGGGATAACCGGCGAACGCCGAAACCAGCATCAACAGCGTGGATTCGGGCAAATGGAAGTTGGTGACCAGGGCATCGACCACATGGAACGGCCGGCCCGGGTAGATGAAGATGTCCGTATCGCCGCTGAACGGCTTGAGCACGCCATCGCGGGCGGCGCTTTCCAGGGAACGCACGCTGGTGGTGCCCACTGCGATCACTCGACCGCCACGCGCACGGCACGCAGCGACCGCATCCACCACGTCCTGGCCGACTTCCAGCCATTCGCTGTGCATGTGGTGGTCTTCGATCTTCTCGACCCGCACTGGCTGGAACGTGCCGGCGCCAACGTGCAAGGTCACGAACGCAGTCTCGACGCCTTTGGCGGCAATCGCCTCCAGCAGCACCTGATCGAAATGCAGCCCCGCCGTCGGCGCCGCCACCGCGCCCAGACGCTGCGCATACACGGTCTGATAACGCTCGCGGTCGGCGCCCTCATCCGGGCGATCTATATAAGGAGGCAACGGCATATGGCCGACGCGGTCGAGCAGCGGCAACACCTCTTCGGCAAACCCCAGTTCGAACAACGCGTCGTGACGCGCCAGCATCTCGGCCTCGCCACCGCCGTCGATCAGGATCTTCGACCCAGGCTTGGGCGACTTGCTGGAACGCACATGGGCCAGCACGCGATGACTGTCGAGCACCCGCTCCACCAGGATTTCCAGCTTGCCGCCGGAAGCCTTCTGGCCAAACAGCCGCGCCGGAATCACCCGGGTATTGTTGAACACCATCAAATCGCCCGGGCGCAAATGCTCGAGCAAATCAGTGAATTGACGGTGTGCCAGGGCGCCGCTCACCCCATCCAGGGTCAACAGGCGACTGCCGCGACGCTCGGCCAAGGGATGGCGAGCGATCAGCGAATCAGGGAGTTCGAAAGTAAAGTCAGCAACGCGCATGATGGGGTTCGTCTAGCAGGGCCGGGAAGTCTAGCGGAAATATCAAAAATTCTCCATGTACCTGATTGACCAGCGGTTATCACCTCTCTATACTCCGCGGCCATTGCCCTGATGGCGGAATTGGTAGACGCGGCGGATTCAAAATCCGTTTTCGAAAGGAGTGGGAGTTCGAGTCTCCCTCGGGGCACCAAAATTGAAAAAGGTCTTGCTTAGCAAGACCTTTTTTTTCGCCCGCAGAAAAGCCCCTGACACCCCACCTCCCCCGTAGGAGCCAGGCTTGCCGGCGAACAAACCCCACGCCATCCTCCCCCCTCAAAAACGCCTCCACCAACAAACCGACACCCAAAGCGCCCCAAAGGACCCACCCCATGGAACACTCACTGGAAACCGTCGCCCTCTACTCCCTCAAACTGGCCTACGAAACGGAAGACCAAAGCCCGATCCTGCGTGACGACCTGGTGATGGGTGATTACCAGCGGGATGTGTTCGAGTTGCTGGTGCGGCGGGGGGATGTTGCGGGGATTCAGGTGAAGGTGGGTGAGTGCGTGGGGTTGGCGTTGGAGGCGGTTGGGGGTGTGGATAAGCCGTTGGGGCGGGAGTTGGGGAGGTTGGTGGGGGAGTTTGCCGGGGTTCAGGTGATGGAGCAGCTTGATGTGCCGCTCGTTGCGCTCAAGGATTATCTGAAAGATATTCAATGAATGTGGCTGCCTAAAAGGTGAAGCGCCCGACGGACAGACCGGAGTTGGTCGCCACGTCTCATCCAATAATAAATCAGTCCCCTTTTCTCCGGTCTGGCGCTATTGACAAAGAGGACAGATCTATTTCTCTTGGCCAAAAAATAAAACAGCCCCCTTTTAGTCCGTTACTTCCAAACAATTGACTGTCTGGCATAGAAACAGGAGGCGAAAGCCCCGCTTCCATTTCTATTCACTTTAAACAGTGCCTATCGACGTTACTCGTGAGACTAGAGCTTACGCCAATGAGAATATTGTCGGACAAACCTTACAGACTCACGAATACGTAGGAGCTACCCTACAAGATTTCCAGAATCACCCTACATAATATTTTATTGAATAACGCAAACCAATAGCTACTATCTAACTATCACCACGAGGTGGCGATTTTCAAATACTACAAGGAGTTCAAAAGATGAAAGCAATCACTCTGAAATCTTCCAACATCGCCAACCTGGCCTTTTTGGTTACTCCAAAAGCACGATAAGTAAATGAAGCACTGGGGAGTACCGGCAACCCTGTGCTTTCTATAGACTTATCCAGAGAATCACTCCGATGCAAGTGAATCCTAATTTATTTGTAATTCCGCGCACACCTTGTCAGATAGTCTGGAATTATAAAAATCACAAGCAATTTGAACTTAACCTAAAGTATTCGCTTCGGCTTGCCGAACCAATCGACGCCCTCGAAAAATTTGACCATTCGAACTCAATTGATTCCGATTTTTTAACGCCGGAATTCTTACAAGACCAAAAAACACTCACATTGAATGGGGTTGGGACGCTCTATCAAAAATATTTCATGTTGGCACTAAAAAGTTCCCTTCCGCCTATACCCCTCAAGATGTTCATACGCGTGGTTGGTCTGGATAAACTAACTATTGCACAAATCCTCTGTGACATGACGGATGCCAATTCGTACCTACTTCGTGCTCGTTCAGGAGCAGGCTCGACTCTACAGGCATTAAAGATGGCGGGAGTTTTTGATCTGCCCGCCCATCGAAAACTATTCTCGAAGGCAGGACTTCTCGATGAATAGTGACAAAAATTTCGTCGGCACACGCAAAAAGCGGACAGCTTTCCTCCTCCTGATAACAATGGTGTTGCTCGGTGTCTTCCCCCTCGATGTCCTCCTTCCCTCCTTCCCGGCTTTGGCCAATCACTTCCAGACCACACCATCAGACATTGCGCTTTCAATCAGCCTGTTCGCCATCGGTATCTCCCTTTCTCAACTCTTGATCGGTCCACTATCGGATGCTGTGGGGCGCAAAGTCTTGCTACTTGGAGGGATGGCGATTGCAATCATGGGCGCAACAGGTTGTGTGCTCTCGACCGAGTACAAGTGGTTCCTTATATTCCGCATGGTGCAGGCGATCGGTTGCGGCTGTTTCGTACTGTCACAGGCGCTGGTGCAGGATTTGTTTGAAGGCCATGAGCGGGATCGCCTGCGAATTCTGATGGTCACTGCCAGCGGGGTTTTCATTTCCGTTTCCCCGTTATTGGGCAGTGTGCTGCAACAGGCGCTGAACTGGCCTGGCAGCTTTTTCCTGTTCATTGCATTGGCCGCCGCTGTTTTTGTGAAGGCGTGTTTCTTTCTGGAGGACCAACGTCCCGCCGTGATGCCACGACGAGGCATTTTTCAGTCTTATCGACAGATCTGTGGCAATGCGTACTTCATGGGTTACTGGGTGATTGCGGCCATCGCTTTCAGCTGCCACTTTTCCTTCATTGTGATCTCGCCGCTGATTTTCATGGATCAACTGCAACTCTCGGCTTACGCCTTCTCCCTTACGTTGTTGCTCTATGGTGCGGCTTACATCATCGGTGGCATCGTTGCGCAAACTCTGGTCAGGCGAATCGCGGCCAATACGCAAATCATCGTCGGCCTTGGGCTGATCTTTTTCTCGGGGTTGGCGATGCTTTTGCTTTCGAGCCTGTTAGGTGTTTCGACCCTGGCAGTGTTGCTGCCGATGGTCGTCTGCACTGCTGGCACGACCATTGCCCGTCCCATCGCCACATCCCAGGCCATGGATGTGTTTCCGGACAACGCCGGTACATCGGCATCAGCCGGCAACACACTGGTTTTCATCTGTGGTGGGCTGATTAGCGCCCTGGTCAACCTGAGCGGCGCGAATCTGCAAACAACTCTGGCAATGGCCTTTTTATTACTAAGCACCGCAGGTCTTGCCATCAATCACCAGCTCTCCTGTAGGAGCGAGCGCGCTCGCGATAGTCGTCAATGATTTCGCTGACTACCTGATACCCCGTGGCGCTCTCTGGTACTTCGCGAGCAGGCTCGCTCCCACAGGTGCAGCGCTCATCTAGACTCAATAGATAGTCGTAGACAGAACCAAATACGTCGCTTTGGTGCGATTAATTCAAAAGCCGCGTGGCAATCTGCTTTTTATGCCCATAGGAGGCGCGGCGAAGACCGTGCCGGGCACGACAAGATGCCCGTTCAGGGTGCCCTGGCCAACGGCCTGATAAGCCACGATACCGTGACGTGGTGTGAGTGCCGCAGCCGACACTTTCGGACTACCGACAACCGCCTAGTGTGTCCGTGACCGTGAGGATTGCTGAATGCCTGATGAGATGTTGCACCTGCCTGTGGTCAACAGTCTGCTGGAGCGCCACAAGGGCACTCCGGGTGCGTTGTTGCCCATTCTTCATGAAGTCCAGGAACGCATCGGTTACGTCCCCGATGTCGCCGTCCCCGAGATTGCCCATGCCCTGAACCTGAGCCAGGCCGAGGTGCGTGGGGTGATCAGTTTTTACCATGACTTCCGTACCGCGCCGCCGGCCCGCCATATTTTGCGCTTGTGCCGCGCCGAGTCGTGCCAGAGCCGCGGGGCCGAGCAGTTGGCGGCGCAGTTGCGCGAGCGCTTGCAGCTGGATGATCACGGCAGCAGCGCCGATGGCAGCATCAGTTTGCGCCCCGTTTATTGCCTGGGGGCCTGCGCCTGTTCGCCGGCGCTGGAGCTGGATGGCCGGGTGCATGCGCGGCTTAGCGCCGAGCGTCTGGATGCCCTGCTCGACGCTTGCCGGGAGGACGCGTGATGCCGACGCTTTATTTGCCGACTGACTCGCTGGCCCGTGCCGTGGGTGCCGATGAGGTGTCCACAGCGCTGATCACTCAGGCCCAGGAACGCAATCTGCCGCTGGAATTGCAGCGCACCAGTTCCCGTGGTTTGTATTGGCTGGAACCGCTGCTGGAAGTGGACAGCGCGCAAGGCCGCATCGGCTTTGGTCCGCTGACTGCTGCAGATGTGCCTTCGGTGCTTGATGCGCTGCAAGGCGATCCGTCCAGCCATCCACTGGCCCTGGGGTTGGTGGAGGAATTGCCATATCTGAAGTCGCAACAACGTTTACTGTTTGCCCGCGCCGGTATCACCCGGCCGCTGTCGCTGGACGACTACCGGGCCCACGGCGGTTTCGAAGGGTTGCAACGGGCCATCGCCCTGGGCGGCGAGCAGACGGCGACCGCCGTGTTCGATTCCGGCCTGCGTGGCCGTGGCGGCGCGGCGTTCCCCGCCGGGATCAAATGGCGCACGGTGCGCGGCACTCAGGCGGCGCAAAAGTACATTGTGTGCAACGCCGACGAGGGCGACTCCGGCACCTTTGCCGACCGCATGTTGATGGAAGGCGACCCGTTCCTGCTGATCGAAGGCATGGCCATTGCCGGTCTCTGCACCGGCGCCACCTTCGGTTATATCTATGTGCGCTCGGAATATCCGGATGCCGTGGCCACGCTGCGCCACGCGCTGACGATTGCCCGGGAGGCCGGTTACCTGGGCGCCGATGTCGCTGGCAGCGGTCAGGCCTTCGATATGGAAGTGCGTGTCGGTGCCGGTGCGTACATCTGCGGTGAAGAAACCGCATTGCTCGATTCGCTGGAAGGCAAGCGCGGCGTAGTGCGTGCCAAGCCGCCGATTCCGGCGTTGCAGGGTTTGTTCGGTCAGCCGACGCTGGTGCACAACGTGCTGACCCTGGCTTCGGTGCCGCTGATTCTGGCCAAGGGTGCGCAGTTCTATCGCGATTACGGCATGGGCCGTTCGCTGGGCACCATGCCCTTCCAGTTGGCGGGCAATGTGCGTCACGGCGGTCTGGTGGAGCGGGCGTTTGGCCTGACGCTGCGCGAGCTGGTGGAAGACTACGGCGGCGGGACCGCCAGTGGTCGGCCGCTGAAAGCCGCTCAGGTGGGCGGGCCGCTGGGCGCCTGGGTGCCGCCCGCGCAATTCGATACGCCGCTGGATTACGAAGCCTTCGCCGCCATCGGTGCGATGCTCGGGCACGGCGGTGTGGTGGTGGCGGACGACAGCCTCGACATGGCCCGCATGGCGCGTTTCGCCATGCAGTTCTGCGCCGAGGAATCCTGTGGCAAATGCACCCCTTGCCGGATCGGCTCGACCCGTGGCGTGGAGGTGATCGACCGCCTGCTGGCAGCGCCGGATTCGAGCGCTCGCGATGAGCAGGTGATCATCCTCAAGGACCTGTGCGACACCCTGCAATACGGTTCGCTGTGCGCGTTGGGCGGCATGACCTCGTTTCCGGTCGTCAGCGCACTCAAGCACTTCCCTGCCGACTTCGGTCTGCCCGCCTCGGAGGCCAAGCAATGATCACTCTCTTCGACCCGAAAACCGACATTGACCTTGGCACCCCGGCCCGCGACAGCCAGGTGCAAGTGACCCTGAACATTGACGGCCGCAGCATCACCGTGCCCGAAGGCACGTCGGTGATGCGCGCTGCGGCGCTGATGGGCACCACCATTCCCAAGCTCTGTGCCACCGACAGCCTGGAAGCCTTCGGCTCCTGCCGCATGTGCCTGGTGGAGATCGACGGCATGCGCGGCTATCCGGCGTCCTGCACCACACCGGTCAGCGAAGGCATGACCGTGCACACCCAGACGCCCAAGCTCGCGACCCTGCGGCGCAACGTCATGGAGCTGTACATCTCCGATCACCCGCTCGATTGCCTGACCTGCTCGGCCAACGGCAATTGCGAGCTGCAAACCGTGGCCGGCCAGGTCGGCCTGCGGGAAGTGCGTTACGGCTATGAAGGCGACAACCATCTGGCCGACGTCAAGGACACGTCCAACCCTTATTTCGATTACGACCCGAGCAAGTGCATCGTCTGCAACCGCTGCGTGCGCGCCTGCGAGGAAACCCAGGGCACCTTTGCCCTGACCATCACCGGGCGCGGCTTCGAATCCCGCGTGGCGGCGGCCGGTGGCGAGAACTTCCTCGACTCCGAATGCGTGTCCTGCGGCGCCTGCGTGCAGGCCTGCCCCACCGCGACCCTGATGGAAAAAAACGTGGTGGAAATGGGCCAGCCCGAACGCAGCGTGATCACCACCTGTGCCTATTGCGGGGTGGGCTGCTCGTTCCGCGCCGAGATGAAAGGCAACCAGTTGGTACGCATGGTGCCGGACAAGAACGGCCAGGCCAACCACGGCCATTCCTGCGTCAAGGGGCGCTTTGCCTGGGGCTACGCCACTCACCCGGATCGCATCACCAAACCGATGATCCGCAAGCACATCAACGACCCTTGGCAGGAAGTCAGCTGGGATGAAGCGGTGACCTACGCCGCCAGCGAAATGCGCCGCATCCAGCAAAAATATGGCCGCGATTCCATCGGTGGCATCACCTCCAGCCGCTGCACCAACGAAGAAACCTACCTGGTGCAGAAACTGGTGCGCGCCGCGTTCGGCAACAACAACGTCGACACCTGTGCGCGGGTCTGCCACTCGCCGACCGGTTATGGCCTGAAGCAAACCCTGGGCGAATCCGCCGGCACCCAGAGCTTCGACTCGGTGATGCAGGCCGACGTGGTCCTGGTGATGGGCGCCAACCCCAGCGATGCCCACCCGGTGTTCGCCTCCCAGCTCAAACGGCGCCTGCGTGAAGGGGCGCGGCTGATCGTCATCGACCCACGGCGCATCGATCTGGTGGACACGGTGCATGCCCGCGCCGAACTGCACCTGGCCCTGCGGCCGGGCACCAACGTCGCCATGCTCAATGCCCTGGCCCATACGATCATCACCGAAGGCCTGCAAAACCAGGCGTTTATCGACGCCCGTTGCGAGGCCGACGATTTCGCTCGCTGGAGCGAGTTCGTCAGCCGTGCGGAAAACTCGCCGGAAGTCCTCGGCCCGATTTGCGGTGTGGCCGCTGCCGATATCCGCGCCGCTGCCCGGCTGTATGCCACCGGCGGCAACGCGGCGATCTACTACGGGCTGGGCGTCACCGAGCACAGTCAGGGCAGTACCTCGGTCATGGGCATCGCCAACCTGGCCATGGCCACCGGCAACATCGGCCGCGAAGGCGTGGGCGTAAACCCCTTGCGCGGGCAGAACAACGTGCAGGGCTCCTGCGACATGGGCTCCTTCCCCCACGAGTTGCCCGGTTACCGGCACATCTCCAACGAAGCGGTCCGCACGCAATTCGAACAGGCGTGGAACGTCACCCTGCAACCCGATCCGGGGCTGCGCATTCCCAACATGTTCGAATCGGCGCTGGCCGGCAGTTTCAAGGGCTTGTACTGCCAGGGCGAAGACATCGCCCAGAGCGACCCCAATACCCAGCACGTCACCGCCGCCCTGTCGGCGATGGAATGCGTAGTGGTGCAGGACATTTTCCTCAACGAAACCGCCAAGTTCGCCCACGTGTTCCTGCCGGGTAGTTCGTTCCTGGAAAAGGACGGCACCTTCACCAACGCCGAGCGCCGCATTTCGCGGGTGCGCAAGGTCATGGAACCGCTGGGCGGCAAGGCCGACTGGGAAAGCACCGTGGCCCTGGCCAATGCGCTGGGCTACCCGATGAACTACACGCATCCGTCGCAGATCATGGATGAAATCGCCCGCCTGACGCCGACCTTCACCAAGGTCAGCTACGCCGAACTGGATCGCCACGGCAGCCTGCAATGGCCGTGCAACGACGAAGCACCGGACGGCACGCCGACCATGCACATCGAGCAATTCGTGCGCGGCAAGGGGCGTTTCATGCTCACCGGTTATGTGCCCACCGAGGAAAAGGTCAACAACCGCTATCCACTGCTGCTGACCACCGGCCGCATCCTCAGCCAGTACAACGTCGGCGCGCAGACCCGGCGTACCGACAACGTCGCCTGGCATGACGAAGATCGTCTGGAAATCCACCCGACCGACGCCGAAAACCGTGGCATCAACGAAGGCGACTGGGTCGGCATCGGCAGCCGCGCCGGCCAGACTGTGCTACGGGCGCGGGTCACCGAGCGGGTCGCACCGGGTGTGGTGTACACCACGTTCCACTTCCCGGAATCGGGGGCCAACGTGATCACCACCGACAACTCCGACTGGGCCACCAACTGTCCGGAGTACAAGGTCACCGCCGTCGAAGTCAGCCGCGTCTACCACCCTTCGGAATGGCAGAAACGCTACCAGGCCTTCAGCGACGAACAGCAACGCTTGCTCAAGGAACGCCAAAAGGCGCGGGGCGATAAAGCGGAGGTACGCCGATGAGCACCGCCAACCTGATCAAGATGGCCAACCAGATCGGCCAGTACTTCGCCAGCGAGCCGGACCGGCAACAGGCCGTGCTCGGCGTGCGCAATCACCTGCAGATGTACTGGACACCGGACATGCGCAAGGAATTGCTGGCCTGGCAGACAGAACATCAGGGCGCGGACCTGCACCCGTTGGTGCAGGTGGCCGTCAGCGAGGCGGGCTGGGAGGCCTGAACACCCGAAAACCTGTAGGAGCGAGCACGCTCGCGAAAAACGTCCAGACAACGCGGCCACCCAGACAGCACGCGTTATCGTTGACGTCCATCGCGAGCTTGCTCGCTCCTACAGAGGGGTCGTCAGCGACGCTGGAAGCCAGAACACCCACAAACCTGTAGGAGCGAGCACGCTCGCGAAAGCCGTCCAGACAACGCGGTCACCCAGACAGCACGCGTTATCGTTGGCGTCCATCGCGAGCTTGCTCGCTCCTACAGAGGGGTCGTCAGCGACGCTGGAAGCCAGAACACCCACAAACCTGTAGGAGCGAGCATGCTCGCGAAAAACGCCCAGACAACGCGGTCACCCAGACAGCACGCGTTATCGTTGACGTCCAAATAGCAAGTTGCGTTATTTATCGCTGCCCGTTACCCGCACGGCCGTCTCGATCGCCCGCACGCTGATCGCCGCACAGATCGCTGTCAGCAGCACGCCGTTGAATCCGAGCAATATCGCCAGTACCCGCGACAGCGGCAGTTTTGGCACGAGTTCGCCATAGCCGATGGTCAGGCCCGTCACAAAGCCAAAGTAGATGCCGTCAACAGGATCCCAGCCTTCCAGGTAACTGATGATCAGCCCGACCGTGACAATGACGATCAGCATGGTGGAAAAGATCGGCCAGACAATTCGAAGGTAATAGCCAACGGCCTTGTAGAACTCTCGACGGATGTGCGACGCATGGGCGAACTTCATGTCATGGGCTTCCCGGGGTTTGCCTGAGCGGCAGGCGGATTGGCGCCCCTTCAGCTTGGCACAAGTTCCGGAGGACCCACGCAGCCTTGCTCACAAGGCTTAACAGGCAGCGGCGAATACCTGCGCTATCATCGCCCGAGTCTGCGCCCCAGGAATCTTGAACCCGGATGTCTGTCACCCTGCCCTTGCCTGAAGATCACCCTTCAATGCCACCGGTTCTGGCCGGCCCGCTGCTACGGCGCATGGAGCCTTCGCGGCTGGTGCTGTGGCTGGTGGGTTCCCGGCCGCTGCAACTGACCCTGCGCTTGCAGGGTTTGGCCGACCTGCGTCTGGATGCCGGGCAATGCACGGTGATTGCGGTGGGCACTCATGCCTTTGTGCACCTGATTGATGTGAAGCTGGACAGCGCCCTGCCCTGTGATGAGCGAATCGAATACGACCTGTTGATCGACGACGGCACAGGCATCGCCGATTGGGCGCCACACCTGCTGTATGGCGACGCGCGCCGCCCGGACTTCGTCCTGCGTTCCAGTATCGATCAATTGCTGCACGGCTCCTGTCGCAAACCCCATCACCAGGCGGCCGACGGTCTGTTGTGCGTCGATGCACAGCTGGCGCAAACACACGAGGCCAGGGATCGCCCGGCATTGCTGATGTTGAGCGGCGACCAGGTGTACGCCGACGATGTGGCCGGGCCGATGCTGCGGGCGATTCATGCCCTGATCGAGCGGCTGGGATTGTTCGGTGAACATCTGCAAGGCGCAGTGGTCAGCGACAGCGCCCGGCTCTACGAGCACCCCGCCAGTTACTACCATCGCGCGGACTTGCTGCCGCAGCTTGAAAGCAACGAAACCCTGCGCGAGCGTTTTTTCGGTGGGGCGCGCAAGCCGATTTTCACCAGCAGCAGCGCCGACAACCATCTGGTGACGTTTGCCGAAGTCATGGCCATGTACCTGCTGGTCTGGTCGCCGACGCCCTGGACCTTGATCGCGCCGCAACCGCCGACGCTGACACCGCAGCGACGCGAACTTTATGCGCGAGAGCAGACGCGTATCGATGGCTTCAAGGCAGGCCTGGGCAATGTGGCCCGGGCGCTGGCGCATCTGCCGACGCTGATGATTTTCGACGACCACGATATTACCGATGACTGGAATCTTTCCGCGCAATGGGAGGAAACGGCCTACAGCCATCCGTTCTCCAAACGCATCATCGGCAACGCACTGCTCGCCTACCTGCTGTGCCAGGGCTGGGGCAATAACCCCGATGCCTTCAGCGGGATGCTGGAAAAAGCCCGCTCATTGAGCGCCACCGGGCAGGACCATTACCTGGACAGTGATGTGCAGGATGCGTTGATCGACCAATTGCTGCGTTTCCAGCAATGGCACTACGTGCTGCCCACCACCCCGGCCATGGTGGTGCTCGACACCCGCACCCGGCGCTGGCGCAGCGAAATGAACCTCAGGCAACCTTCCGGCCTGCTGGACTGGGAAGCCCTGAGCGAACTGCAGCAGGAACTGCTCGATCACCCCTCGGCGATCATCGTCTCCCCCGCGCCGATCTTCGGCGTGAAGCTGATCGAAACGGTGCAGAAAGTATTCAGCTGGTGCGGTTATCCCCTGCTGGTGGACGCGGAAAACTGGATGGCCCATCGCGGCGCGGCGCAGGTGATCCTGAACATTTTCCGACACTCGCGTACACCGGGCAGTTACGTGGTGCTGTCAGGCGACGTGCACTATTCCTTCGTCTACGAGGTACTGATCCGCCATCGCAAGGCCGGGCCACGAATCTGGCAGATCACCAGCAGCGGCATCAAGAACGAATTCCCACCTGCTCTGCTGGAATGGTTCGACCGCCTCAACCGCTGGCTGTACTCGCCACGCTCGCCGCTCAACTGGCTGACCAAACGCCGCCGCATGCGCATCGTGCCGCACATCCCCGAACACGCCGAGGCAGGCGAACGGCTGTGGAATTCTGCAGGAATCGGGCAGGTGTTCTTCAATGAACAGGGACAACCTCGGGAAATCTTCCAGCACAACGCCAATGGCGCGCCGAAGACCCGGATGATCCCGCCCGAAAACAATGATTAAAACCTGTGGGAGCGAGCCTGCTCGCGATGAAGGTATTACAGTCGCACCTCAAGCGACTGACAGACCGCAATCGCGAGCAGGCTCGCTCCCACAAATTGATGGGTGTCGCCCATGGATTTCACCCGAACCCTGATCATCGGCAACTCCGGCTCGGGCAAGAGCTTGCTGGCGCAACGACTGGCCGCACAATGGCAGGCGCCCTGGACCGATCTGGACCGAATTCACTGGCTATCCGACGAGCACAGCATTGCCCGGCCCCGAGGTGAAGCGCTGGGGATGGCGCGGGTGGCGGCCAGCGAAGAACGCTGGTTGATCGAAGGCGTTTATGGCTGGATCATCAGCGAACTACTGCCACAGGCGACGGCGTTGATCTGGCTGAGTGTTGAAGATGATGTGTGCGTCGCCAACATTCGCCAGCGCGAAGCCGGACGCGACAAACAAGACCCGTTGCTGATTGCCCTGCTGGAGTGGGCGGGCAGCTATCGCACGCGGGACGGGTCCTGTGGGTTTGCGGAGCATCAGCGATTGTTTGAAGGGTTTGGCGGGACGAAAGTCAGATTGAGGGACCAAGTCGAAACCACGAACTTCGCAAAGGCCAAGTGGGAAACCTATTAAATGTCGTCAGATGCACGGATGGCTTCAAATCGGATCAGGACTACACCACTCGCAGAAAAATCTCTTGGTGAGTAGTTAGATACTGAGCATCGATCAACACGAGGATAAAAACGATGCGAACAATCCCGCACATGCCGACTGACCCGAGCAAGAATGAAAATCTTGCGGCAGCTCAATCGGTAACCGACGAAACTTCTTATCTTTTAAGTTCAAAAGCTAACGCCCAACGATTACTCAAATCGATTGAAGCGTTGCGACAGCAAAAATCAAATCCGACATCAAATACCCGCTCGATACCTTTTCAGGAACTGACGTAGCTTCGAGCAGCCTACGGCAGTCCCTGGAAAGGTATATATCAAGCGATTCTCAGCGCCCTGCTCACCCCTCTGACAATCATCCCCACCTCCCGCTCATCAATCGTCAACGGTGGCAGCAGGCGAATGGTCTGGCCTCGAGTGACATTGATCAGTAAGCCGTGATCACGTGCCGCGAGCAGGGTCAGGTCGCGGACCGGTTGCTTGAGTTCGATGCCGATCATCAGGCCCTGGCCGCGGATGGCCAGGACGTTCGGGTTGTCCGCCAGTTCCATGCGCAATCCTTCGAGCAAGCGTTCGCCTTGCCGCCGGGCGTTTTCCAGCAGCCCTTGTTCTTCGACAATGTCCAGCACCGTGCAGGCGACGCGGCAGGCCAGCGGGTTGCCGCCGAAGGTGCTGCCGTGGCTGCCGGGGGTAAAGAGTTCGGCGGCCCGCCCCCGTGCCAGGCAGGCGCCGATGGGAATGCCGTTGCCCAAGCCTTTGGCCAGGGTCATGACATCCGGGACGATGCCTTCGTGCTGGAAGGCAAACCACTGGCCGGTGCGGCCGATGCCGGTCTGGATTTCGTCGAGCATCAGCAGCCAGCCACGCCGGTTGCACAAGTCCCGTACGGCCTTGAGATAACCCGGTGGCGCCAGTTGAATGCCGCTTTCACCCTGGATCGGCTCCATCAGCACTGCCACGACGCGCGAACCATAGGCCCGCTGCACGTGTTCCAGCGCCTTGAGATCGCCAAAGGGCACTTTGACGAAATCCCCCGGCAGCTTGTTGAAGCCCAGGCGCACCGCCGGACCATCGCTGGCAGACAAGGTGCCGAGGGTCCGACCGTGGAAGGCGTTTTCCATGACCACCACCAGCGGTTGTTCGACGCCCTTGTGCCAGCCGTACAGCCGCGCAAGCTTCAACGCGGTTTCGTTGGCTTCGGCACCGGAGTTATTGAAAAACGCCCGGTCCATGCCGGCCAGCTCGGTCAGCCTGTGCGCCAGCCGCTGTTGCCAGTCGATGCTGTAAAGGTTGGAGGTGTGCAGCAGCAAACCGGCCTGTTCACTGATGGCCGCGACGATTTTCGGATGGCTATGGCCAACGTTGGTCACTGCCACGCCGGCCACCGCATCCAGGTATTCACGACCGGCCCTATCCCACAGACGCGTGCCAAGGCCCTTGTCGAAACTCAAGGCCAGGGGTTGATAGGTGCTCATCAGGCAGGCGGCGGTCATGACATCGGGCTCCAGCAATTGTCGGTGTTTTTGCAGTATGGTTAGCCACCTGAGCTGGATAAACGCGACATAACTTCAATCATTTTAAATCTGGGCTTGATAATGGATTTGTTCCAGGCGATGACCGTTTACGTCAGGGTGGTGGAAGCGGGCAGCATGACCGCCGCTGCGCTGCAGTGCGAAATGTCCACGACCATGGTCGGCAATCACCTCAAGGCATTGGAGCAACGCCTGGGCGTGCGCCTGCTCAATCGCACCACCCGGCGCCAGCGCCTGACAGAGTTCGGCAGTGCGTATTACCAGCGCTGCCTGGAGGTGCTGGGGCTGGTCGCGGACTCAGAGCGCCTGGCCGAGCAGACCCACGACGAACCGAGCGGCACCCTGCGCATCACCGCGCCACTGACGTTCGGCACCGAACGCCTGGCACCGGCGCTGAGCGAGTTCAGTCTGCACAATCCACGGGTGAAACTGGATGTGGTGCTGACCAATCGACGCCCGGACCTGATGGACCATGGCTTTGACGTGGCATTTCGCCTGGGTGCGCTGGAACCCTCCAGCCTGATCGCCCGCCCGCTGATCGATTACACCCTGACCATGTGCGCCTCCAAAGAATACCTGGCGCGACGCGGCACCCCGGAAGAACCCGAAGACCTGCAACACCACGATTGCCTGGCGTTTGCCTATCCGGCCGGCGATGACTGGCAATCGGTGGCCAGGCAATGGCGCCTGAATGGCCCCGAAGGTGAAGTCGCCGTCGCCGTCAGCGGCCCGATGCTGATCAACAGTTCGGCCGGCCTGCACCAGGCCGCGCGAACCGGAATGGGCATTGTGATGGTGCCCGATGCTCTGGTAGAGCAGGACCTCAAGGACGGCACACTGGTACCCCTGCTGCAGCGTTATCAGTTGCCGTGTCGGCCGATGCACCTGGTATACGCCCAGGATCGCTACCGCCTGCCAAAACTGCGTCGCTTCGTCGATTTCGCCATGGGGATGTGGGGCAAACACTAGCCGGGTCAATGCGCCATGCTCTAATCTGCGCAGCGCTAGTGTCATTTAGGTATCAGGGAGGCAGCGATGGGTGAGGCATCGAATATCGAGCCGTTGAAGTTCAACATGTCGGACATGAATGACGACATGCTGCACACCCTCCTCGAGCTGGTCAGCGACGGTATCTGGGACTGGAATGCCAACACCGGGTTTGTCTATCGCAACCCCGGCTGGTACGAAATGCTCGGCTACCCTGCTCACTCACTGGACAACAACGTGTTGACCTGGGAAAGCGTGATCCATCCTGATGATTACCCGCACGTGATGGCCCGCTTCGATGACCACCTCGCAAAACGCGCACCGGTGTATCAGGCCGAATATCGTTGCCGCATGCACGATGGCAGCTACATCTGGATCGAAGATCGCGGTCATGTCCTGGCGCGCAATGCCGACGGCTCGGTGGCCCGCATGATCGGGGCGCACCGCAGTATCGACGACAAAAAACGCCTGCTCGAAACCCTCGAACAACGCAATCACTCCCTTGAAGCCATCGTTGAGGAACACACCCGCGAGCTCAACCGGGTCAATCAACAACTGCAGATTCAACTCGAGGAAAACCGCAAACTGGCAGAAACGGATGTACTGACGTCCATCGCCAATCGCTACCGCCTCGAGAATGCCCTGCCTCTGGCTTGCGAGCGCGCGCAACGCTTTCGCCGACCCTTGTCATTGATCGCCATGGACCTCGATGACTTCAAGAACATCAACGATCACTACGGCCACGCGCTGGGCGATGCCGCGCTGGTGCAGGCGATCGAGAGCGTCAAGCGCTTCGTGCGCGAGGGTGACTTGCTGGCGCGCTGGGGCGGCGACGAGTTCATCATGATCCTGCCCGATACGCCGCTGGCCGATGCCAAGGCCCTGGCAGAAACCATCCGCCATGGCGTCGCCGACCTGCCGCCTGTGGGGGACTTCAAGGTGAGCATGAGTTTCGGTGTGGTCCAGCGTTTTGATGAGGAACAACAGACCGGCCTGATGGCCCGTGCCGACCAGGCGCTGTACCGCTCGAAAATCGCCGGCAAGAATGTGATCTCCGGCTGACCGCCCTACATCCCCGCCTTCACCAGCACCGGTTTCTCCTGATAACGATCCGGATACAGTTGCTTGAGCTGCGCAACCTTCGGCAGGTCATTGATCACGATATAGGGATAGGTCGGGTGCTCGGTCAGAAAGTCCTGATGCTCCTCCTCCGCCGGATAGAAACCGTTGTAGGTTTCCAGTTTGGTCACAATGGGCTGGCTGAACGACCGGGCACTGTCCAGCTGGGCAATGTAGGCCTTGGCCACGCGTTGTTGCTCGGCGTTTTCCGGAAAGATCGCCGAGCGATACTGCGTCCCGTGGTCGGGCCCCTGCCGATTGAGTTCGGTCGGGTTATGGGCCACTGAAAAGTAGATTTGCAGCAAGGTGCCGTAGCTGACCTGGCTCGGATCGTAGGTCACTTCGACGGATTCGGCATGCCCGGTATCGCCGTTGCTGACACGCTCATATTGCGCCGTATCGGCTGCACCGCCCGCGTAGCCGGAGACGGCATTTTTCACGCCTTTGACATGTTGGAACACACCCTGGACGCCCCAGAAGCATCCACCGGCGAACACCGCTTTTTCGCTGTGCGCCTGAGTGCTTTCATCGATAGCCGGCGGCGGAAGGAGCACCGCCTCTTCGGCACCGAACGAGAAGGCCGTGCACTGGCCGATGGCGCCGGCTGCGACCAACGCCAGCAGGGTACGACGCCAGGTAAACAGGTTTTTCATGGGACTGACTCCTGAATGAACCAAATGATCTTCAGCCGAAGGTGAAGGCGTAGGCCGACGCTCCCGGATCGAGGAATTCAATGCTGAAGGTGCGGTCGGTCACCTCGCCGGGTTGGCGCACCAATTGATACAAACGCTGTTCCGTCACGCTGCCGCTGCCATCGGGGGCCACGTCCATGCCGTGGGCATTGCCGGGCGCCTTGCCATCGATCAACACTTTGAAACGCACCGGTTTGCCGTCAGCACCGGGGCCCAACACCAGGTGCAGGTCACGGGCATGGAAGCGGTAGACGATGCGGCTGTCCGGGGCACTGGCGGTGGCCCGCTCCGCGCCGACATGCCACTGTCCACCGAGGCTCCAATCGTTGAGCGCCAGTTGTGCGGGCGGGTTGTAGAGCGCGACCTTGTCAGGCACCAGCGCGGTTTCCGGCACGAAGTGCTCCGCACGCTGGTAGCCGACATAGGTTTCCGGCGATTGCACGGCGCTTTGGTCCGGCGCCATCTGCACGCCATCGGCCTTGGCGTTGATCAGGCCGTCCTGCACCTTGGCACCGGCCTCACGCAGCAGTTGCTGGATCACTTGCTCCGACTCGGCGTACTCGCCCTCACCGAAGTGGTGATAACGGATGCGTCCCTGGGCATCGGCGAAGTAGTGCGCCGGCCAGTATTCATTGTTGAAGGCGCGCCAGATCTTGAATTCATTATCGATGGCCACCGGGTAATGGATGCCCAGGTCTTTCATGGCCTTGGTGACGTTGTCGACATTGCGCTCGAAGGCAAACTCGGGGGCGTGCACACCAATCACCACCAGCCCCTGGTCGCGGTACTTGTCGGCCCAGGCTTTCACGTAGGGCAGCGAGCGCAGGCAGTTGATGCAGGAGTAGGTCCAGAAATCCACCAGCACGACCTTGCCCTTCAACGCCTGGGCATCCAGGGGTGGCGAATTGAGCCATTGCACGGCGCCATCCAGCGGCGGCAGGTTACCCTCGACCGGCAAGGTGCCCGGAGCCTTGTCGGCCACCGCAATCGCACCTTCGGACTTCGGGTTGCGCGCCATCATGGCCTCGCTGTTACGCGGTGATTGGCCACCAAGCTTTTCCACCAGGGCCTGCTCGATTCCACCCGTAGATGCCGTCGAGAATTGCGCCAGGATGCCGGTGTCCAGGCCCAGGGCAATCGCCCCGACACCGGCCAGCATCGCGGCACCGAGACCACGACGTACCCATTCGCCGGCGCCGATCGAGCGCTTCATCGCTGTGAAAACCTTGCCGCCCAACAGTAACGCCAGAGCCAGTGAAGTCGCGGCACCCGCGGCATAGGCCAGCAGCAAAAAGGTGGTCTGGATACTGGCGCCTTGCAGCGCCGCCCCCGTCAGCAACAACCCCAGGATCGGCCCGGCACAGGGTGCCCACAACAGGCCGGTGGCCACGCCGATCAGGAAAGAAGCGCCGGGACGTGGCCGCGCGTCGGCGCCCGCCGCCTCCGACAGACGACTGCCCGCCGCGACCAGCGGCCGGGTCAGGCGCTCGGCCAGTTGCGGCAGTAACAGCGTCAGGCCGAACAGGGCGACGAACACCAGGGCGAGCCAACGGCCGTACTGGTTGAGTTGCACTACCCAACCGCCGCCCACCGCGGCCAACGTGGCCACGAATGCGAAGGTCAGCGCCATGCCCACCAACAACGGAAAACCGCTTTTCATGAAGGGTTGCCCGGTGCGGGCAAAGACAAACGGCAGCACCGGCAGGATGCAGGGGCTGACTATCGTCAGCACACCGCCAAGATAAGCGAGGACCAGAAGCCACATAGCGTCTACCTGCTGTAGAGGGTGAAAGAGTGTCCGGGGTCAGACCGGTTTGAACGTCATCGCCAGGCCGTTCATGCAGTAGCGCAAGCCGGTGGGTTTGGGCCCGTCGTCAAACACATGGCCCAGATGGCCGCCGCAGCGCCGGCAATGGACTTCTTCGCGCACCATGCCAAAGGTGCGGTCCTGACGCGTGGCCACCGCCTTGTCCAGCGGGGCCCAGAAGCTCGGCCAACCGGTGCGGCTGTCGAACTTGGTCGCCGAGGAAAACAGCGGCAGGTCGCAACCGGCGCAGGCGAACGTGCCGTTGCGGTGCTCGTTGTTCAGCGGGCTGCTGTAGGCCCGTTCGGTACCCTCTTCACGCAGGATGTCGTATTGCTCGTCGCTCAGGATCGTGTGCCATTCACTGTCGCTGTGGGTCACTTCGAAAACCTCCGCGGCGTCGGCCTCGTCGATCAATACAGGTCGGGTGGCAAATTTTGGCAATACACCGATCGCCAGGGCTGCAACCCCCAGCCCGCCGCCCGCCCACAGAAATTGCCGTCTTGAAAACATGGTCGCCTCCGAAAAATCCAGCTGCCTGGCATGGAACACAGCCTAGGCTTGGGTTGATCGCCAAATCCTCACGGGAAGTTAAATAATTCGTGATAACTCGCGCCGAGGAAAACCCGCACAATGTCCCCATTGAGTCGAAGGATTGAACCGGATGGAACAGACCAAACGTGTCCTCGTGGTCGAAGACGACCTGCATATTGCCGACCTGATTTGCCTGCACCTGAGAGATGAGCAGTTCGAGGTCGTGCACAGCGCCGATGGCGATGAAGGCATGCGCCTGCTGCAGCAAGGCAACTGGGATGCACTGATCCTCGACCTGATGCTACCTGGCGTCGACGGCCTGGAAATTTGCCGGCGCGCCCGCGCCATGGCGCGCTACACCCCCATCATCATCACCAGCGCGCGCTCCAGCGAAGTGCACCGCATTCTCGGCCTCGAACTCGGTGCCGACGACTACCTGGCCAAGCCGTTCTCCATGCTCGAACTGGTAGCACGGGTCAAGGCGCTGTTGCGCCGGGTCGATGCCATGGCCCGCAACCTCAAGATGGATGCCGGCAGCCTGATCGTCGACGGCCTGGCCATTGATCCGATCACCCGCGAAGTCACCCTCGACGGGCGTCGCCTGGACCTCACGCCACGGGAATTCGACTTGCTGTATTTCTTCGCCCGCCAGCCCGGCAAGGTGTTTTCCCGCATGGACCTGCTCAACGCCGTGTGGGGCTACAGCCACGAAGGCTACGAGCACACCGTCAACACCCACATCAACCGGTTGCGCGCCAAGATCGAGAACGACCCGGCGCAACCGGTGCGCATTCTCACGGTGTGGGGTCGCGGTTATAAATTCGCCACCACTGAGGAACAGCAGCCATGAGGCTGACCCTGACGCAACGCCTGTCCCTGGTGTTCGCCGTGCTGCTGCTGGTGTGCTGTGGCACTTCGGCGTGGATGCAGGTGCGCTCCAACCAGATGCACGAACAGGAAGTGGTGCAGGGCTTGTCCCGTGACCTGGCGCAACACATCGCCCGCGACACGGTGTTGATGGACACCCAGGGCCTGATGCCCAACGCCGTGCGCGATCTGTTCAGCCAGCTGATGCTGGTCAATCCCAGCGTCGAGGTTTACCTGCTCGACACCGAGGGCAGGATTGTCGGCAGCGCGGCACCGGAGGGTCGCATTCACCGGGACCGCGTCGACCTGGCCCCCATCCATCGCCTGCTCAAGGGCGACGCCTTGCCGATTCTCGGCGATGACCCGCGCAGCGCCGATGCGCGCAAGGTGTTCAGCGCCGCACCGCTGAAGGTCGATGGCAAACCGGCGGGTTATCTCTACGTGGTCTTGCTGGGCGAAGATCACGACCGCATTTCCGAACTGGGCGCGACCAGCGAAGCGCTCAGAACCGCCCTGATGTCCATCGGACTGGTCGCGCTGCTGTGCCTGATTGCCGGTCTCACGGCGTTTGCCCTGATCACCCGTCCGCTGCGTCGCCTGACCGAAACCGTCAGTCGCTTCGACATCGATGACGTGCCGGTGCCCCCTGCCCTGCCCGGTACGACGGAAAAGGCCGCCAGCCACGATGAAATTGCCATTCTCGACACCACCTTCCGGCAGATGCAGGTACGCCTGAGTGAACAGTGGCAAACCTTGACCCGCCAGGACCAGGAGCGCCGCGAACTGGTGGCCAATATCTCCCACGATCTGCGCACACCGCTGGCGTCCCTGCATGGCTACCTGGAAACCCTTTCGCTCAAGGACGCCACGCTTGCCCCCAACGAACGCCGCCGTTATCTGGGCATCGCCCTGGATCAAAGCCGCAAGGTCGGCGGGCTCGCCCAGTCGTTGCTGGAACTGGTACGACTGGAACACGGCTTCGTGCAACCGATCCTGGAGCGCTTCTCGTTGACCGACCTGGCCCAGGACATCTTCCAGAAGTTCGAGCTGACGGCCGAGGCACGCCGGGTCGAACTGAAGGCCACCTTCGCCGCCAATGTGTCGGCCGTCTGCGCCGATCTGGGGTTGATCGAACGGGTGCTGACCAACCTGTTCGACAATGCGCTGCGCCATACCCCGGCCGGTGGAGAAATCGAACTCACGCTGCGCCCACAGGGCGAATTCATCGAGGTCACCGTCAGCGACAGCGGCCCCGGCATTGCCCCGCAACTGCGCGAAGGGTTGTTCCTGCGCCCCTTCAACCTGGGCGGCGCACGTCGCGATGGCGGGCTGGGGTTGCGCATCGTGCATCGCATCCTGCAATTGCATGGGCGCGACATTCAGTTGATCGATGTGCCCGGACGGGGCGCGACGTTTCGTTTCTCGCTGGCCATGGATGAAGCCACCGCATCGACCCTGGCAACCCGCTCGATGAACCTGAACACACCGGGGCATGCCTGACAGACCGTGGTACCGCCTTCACCTGTAGGAGCGAGGCTTGCCCGCGAACCAGGCGCTGAGGTGTACCTGATGCACCGCGCCATCGTTTTTCGCCGGCAAGCCTGGCTCCTACAGGCGAACCAGACGCTGTGGTGCACCTGCTGCACCGCGTTATCGCTCTTCGCCTGTAGGAGCGAGGCTTGCCCGCGAACCAGACGCTGAGGTGTACCTGATGCACCGCGTTATCGTTCTTCGCCGGCAAGCCTGGCTCCTACAGGCGAACCAGACGCTGTGGTGTACCTGCTGCACCGCGTCATCGTTCTTCGCCTGTAGGAGCGAGGCTTGCCCGCGAAGCAGGCGCTGAGGTGTACCCGATGCACCGCGTCATCGTTCTTCGCCGGCAAGCCTGGCTCCTACAGGCGAAGAGGCCGTCCCATTCAACGCAAACCTGGGATCAGTCCCGATACCCCGGCGCCACCCGCGCCAGCAACCGCAACAACGCCGCCCAGGCCAGTTGCATGGCATCCGGGTCGGCCAGTTCGCCTTCTTCCAGCGGCCGTCCGGGGTCGTTGAACTGGCGTTCGGTGTGTTCACAGACTTCGGCAGGCGGCAACACCAGTTCACCGGCAGCCTGGGCGGCCAGTTGAATGTCGCAGGCCTTTTCCAGGTAGTACATGCGCATGAACGCCTGGCCGACGGTTTCGCCGACGGTCAGCAAACCATGGTTGCGCAGCATCAGCACCGGTTTGTCGCCCATGTCCTGCACCAGCCGCTGCTGCTCGCCGAGGTCCAGCGCCACGCCTTCGTAGTCGTGGTAGGCGACCCGGCCATAAAACTCCATGGAAATCTGGTTCACCGGCAACAAACCGCACTTCAAGGCCGCGACTGCGCACCCGGATTTTGTGTGGGTGTGCAGCACGCATTGCGCGTCTTCGCGGGCGCCGTGAATCGCACTGTGAATCACGAAGCCGGCCGGGTTGACCGGGTAGGCAGACGGCTCCACGGCATGGCCATCGAGGTCGATTTTCACCAGGTTGGACGCCGTGATCTCATCGAACATCAGCCCATAAGGGTTGATCAGAAAATGATGCTCCGGCCCCGGCAGACGCACCGAGATATGGGTGAAGATCAAATCGGTCATGCGAAAGTGCGCAATCAGGCGATAACAGGCCGCCAGCTCCTCGCGCAGCCTTTGTTCCGTCGGGTTCATGTCCGCGCCTCCCCCGTCACTTGGCAAGCCTCCAGCCCCTGCCCCAGTGCCTCCCAGCCATTGAAATCGCGGCGAGCGATGAACACCAACCGGGTGGTGCCGGCCAGCCCGCCTTCGGTTACCGGCGAAAACTGACTGCGTGTGCCCACATGTTGCAGCCAATGGGCCTTGCGGTCCGGCGCCAGCACCACCTGTCCCTTGACCCGGAACACATCGCCGGGCAGTGCGCGCAACCAGCCACGCAGCCCCTCGACATCGAGTGCCGCATCGCTCTGCCAGAGCCAGCTGCTGAACATCTCGCCATGATCGCCGGTGGAAACCCGTGTCAGTGGCTTCACTGCGCGGGGCTCCAGCTCCAGATCGGTCTCCAGCCACAGCGCGTCGGGCAATTGCGCCTGTACGCTTTCATGCACGCGGGTCCGCTCGCCAAGGGCTTCACGCAATGCCTGCAATTGCGCCTCGTCGACCAGATCGGTCTTGTTCAACAGCAGCAAGTCGGCCGCAGCCACCTGGGCCCTGGCCAGGCGTGCGTACTCACCCTCCAGTTGCAGGTGACGGGTGGCGTCGACCACAGTAATGACCATGTCCAGTTGCATCTGGCTGCGCAATTGCGGATAGGCCAGGGTCTGGACGATGCGCTGCGGATCGGACACACCGCTGCACTCGATGACGATGCGCTCAAGGCGCGGCTCCAGTTGCGCCAGGCTGCCCAGTTGCGCCAGCAGGTCTTCTTGCACCGTGCAGCAGATACAGCCGTTTTGCAGGCTGTATACCGCATCGGTGACCTCCGAAACGATGGCTGCATCGATGTTCAGCTCACCGAAATCGTTGACGATCACCGCCAGCCGACTGCCCTCGGCGCGGCGCACCATACGGTTGAGCAAGGTGGTTTTGCCGGCGCCGAGGAATCCCGAAACGACGGTCACGGCGATACGTGGGGAAGTCATTCTGCCTTGCCCTCCAGCACCGGTGGTTCGCCTTGCCAGACGGCCTTCAGGCCGAGCGCTTGCAGTGTCGAGTGGCGGTCGTAGACCAGTTGCCCTTCAACGAAGGTCAGCAACACCTGAGTCTTGTGGATGTAGTTGCGGGCAGGCGCAGCGAACAGGTCACGGTCGATCACGATCAGGTCCGCCGACTTGCCCACTTGCAGGCTGCCGGTGCTGTGCTCCAGCCCCATGGCCACCGCCCCGTTGCTGGTGATCACGCTCAGCGCCTGTTCGAGGCTGATCGGGTCGCCGAAGCATGCTGGGTCGTCGTTCCACGGGTTCTGCCGAGTGATCATGGTTTCCAGCGCCAGCCATGGGTCGATGGACGCCACCGGCCAGTCGGTGCCCATCACCGCAGTACCGCCAGCGGCGAGCACGCCCTTGAAATCATAGATGCGCTTGAGGCGTTCCTGGCCATAACCGGAACGCGCGCCGCTGGCGAACGGTGTCGGATACCAGGCCGCCGGGGAGAACTCGGCAATCACGTTCAACTCCTTGAAGCGCGGCAGGTTGCCCGGATGCAGCAAGGTGCTGTGGGCACACTGGTGGCGTACACCGCTGAAACCGTTGCGACGGCGGGCTTCGGCCACCGCATCGAGGAACACGTCGGACGCGCCGTCACCGGTGCAATGGGCGATCACGCGGATGCCCTTGCGGTCCATGTCCACCACCATGTCGGTGATGTGCTCGGGGGTCAGGTTGAGCTTGCCGCGCCAGCTCTTTTCCTGCGGCCACGGGGTCAGCAGGTACGAGGATTTCGGCTCGACCGTGCCGTCGAAGTGGAACTTCACGGCGTTGGCGCTCAGGCGTGCGCTGCGGTAGTAGTGACGTTCGCCGGCTAGCAATTCCCAGCGACGGCGCACCGGGAAGATATCGTCCTGCCAACTGATGGCGGCTTCGATACGAACGGTCAGCTCGCCGCTGTCGTCCAGTTCTTTCAAGGCTTGCAGGCGCTGTTCGCAGACATGCACGTACTTGCTTGCGGTCACGCCGCGCGAACTCTGGAAATGCACGCCATCGCGATAGGCACGACGCAGTACGCTCACCGGCGTCGGCGGCATCGCGGCGTGGATCATCGCGTAAGCGCCATCGATCATCAGGCCGGTGGGTTCGCCGGTCAGTTCGTCACGCTCGAAATAACCGTTGCGCGGGTCCGATGTGTGACGGTCGATTCCGGCCAGCTCCAGCGCCTTGGAGTTGACCATCATGGTGCCCCACATGCGATCGAGCAGTGCCACGGGGCGGTCCGGCATGACGCTGTCCAGCCACTCGCGGCCCGGCGTCAGACCCGCCTCGCGGAAGGTGTAGCGCACCCAGTATTGGCCATAGATCCAACCGTCGCCGGGATGACTGTCGGCGTAGGCAAGGATGCTTTGGCGCAACTGTTCGGGGGTCGGGTCTTCGATGCCGACATCCAGGTCGTCGGCGTAGCGCGGCGCCAGCGCGAGGTCCGGATGCGTGTGCATGTCGTGCAGGCCAGGCATGCAGAACGCGCCTTGCAGGTCATGCACCCGCGTGTTCGGGCCCTTGAACATCTCAAGTTCGCTGCTGCTGGCGACCCCGATCAACTTGCCATCGCGAATCGCCACGGCCTCGGCCCACGGCCTGGCCGGGTCCTGTGTGTAGATACGACCGTTGGCCAGGATCAGGTCGGCGTAGGTCCCCTGCACGGAATGGGTAGAGGAAAAGTTATCGGACTCGGCCATGTAAGCCACCTTTGAGTTCAGGGAGATTGAAAGGTCCACCGCACGCTGGGCGAATCGGCGACCTGAAAAATTGTTGTTGTTTTAGTCCGCCAGAAACGTTGTGGCGTCGACCTCGATCATTACCGGTTCATGGCTATTGCCGAGCTGCCCCAGCAACTGGCGCAAACCTTCCGGATCGCGTGCCCGGTGATGGGCCACATGGCAGCTCTGCGCCAGGGTGGCGAAGTCCGGCGTGAGGATGTCCACGCCCAGCAAGGGCACGGCCTTGGCATTCATGTAGTCGCGGATTTCGGCGTAACTGGTGTTGTTCCACACCAGCAGGATCACCCCGATGCCCGCCTCTTTGGCGGCGATCAGTTCAGCACTGGAAAACTGCAAGCCGCCGTCGCCGACCAACGCCACCACCGGACGCAGGGGCTGCGCCAGTTTCGCGCCGATGGCGGCGGGCAGACCGTAGCCAAGGGTTCCGTAGCCACTGCCGGCGTTGAACCAACTGTTGGGCGCCGGTGCGCGGTAACCCAGGGCACCCTGGTACACCGGCTGCGTGGAGTCGCCGACGATCAGCGGCTGCGGCAAGTGATCACGCAAGGTGTCGAGCAAGGTCTGCAGCCGGCTCTGTTTCGCCGTCCAGCCCGCCCGCTCGATGCCGTTGACTCGAGCCACCCGCTCAGCTGCCCAGCCTTGGACGGCCTGGCGTTGCGCCAGTCGCACCAACAGCGCACGCAAGCCCTGTTCGGCGTCACCGAGCAGGCCGACGGTAGCCGCCTGCACGCCGAGCACTTGCATCGGGTCGATGTCCAGGCGAATCAACGGGGCCTTGAACGTCAATGGACCCAGGCCAAAAAAATCGTAATCGGTTTCACCCAGTTCGGTGCCGACGGCCAGTACGACATCAGCCTCGGCGAACAGCTCGCGACCATGGGCCGACGATTGCACACCGTCGAGCAGCAATGGATGTTCCGGCGCCAGCAGTCCTCGGGCGTTGGTCGTCAACGCCACCGGTGCCTGCAAGCGCTCGGCGAGCAGGGTCAGGGCTTCACCGGCACGGCGAGCACCGCCACCGGCGAGAATCAATGGCCGTTGTGCGCTGTTGATCAGGGCGACCGCAGCCTCGATGCCCTCGGATGCCGGGGCCGGCGCGGCCGGCAATGGACGCGGGCGCAGATCCAGGCCATCGGCAGGCATTTCCAGCACATCCAGCGGAATCTCGATGTGCACCGGCCGTGGGCGGGTACAGCCGAACAAGGCAAAGGCCCGCGCCAGCACTTCCGGCAACTGGTCGGGGTGCTGCAGTGTATGACTGAAGGCGCAGACGCCGGCCACCATGGCACGTTGGTCCGGCAGCTCATGCAGGTGGCCATGGCCCAGGCGCAGGTGTTCGCGGCGATTGCAGGTGGAGATGACCAGCATCGGCACCGAGTCGGCATAGGCCTGCCCCATGGCGGTGAGGATGTTGGTCATGCCCGGGCCGGTAATGATGAAGCACACTCCCGGCTTGCCACTGGCGCGGGCGTACCCGTCGGCCATGAAACCGGCGCCCTGTTCATGACGCGGGCTGATGTGCTTGAGGCGGCTGCCGTGCAAGCCGCGATACAGCTCGACGGTGTGCACACCGGGAATGCCGAAGACATTTTCAACGCCGTAGCCTTCCAGCAACTGAACGAGCGCCTGGGCACAACTGGTCATGCAGCACCTCTTGGATGATGAGTCGACGGCCGTGCTGGCCGACATGCGTTGAGCTAGTATTGTTGAATCAAGCGATACAACAATCGATTTTTTTTGGCCTAACTGTTCGAATTCATTCACCATAGGCAGCACTTCCAACCACAAGGGATGATTTATGCGTTTTCCTTCGATGACAGCCCTTCGCGCGCTGGATGCAATCGCCCGCCTGGGCAGCGTGTCGGTGGCGGCTCGCGAGTTGAACCTGACCCGCAGTGCCATCAGCCACCAGATCAGCAAGCTCGAGGAGTGTGTCGGCTTCGCCCTGACCGAGCGGATTGGCCGAGGCATCGGCCTGACGTATCAAGGTGAGCGCTATGCCCGGGAAGTGCACGGAATTCTGATGAACCTGCTCGATGCCGGTCAGCCCGTCGATGCCCAGGAAATATCCGGGCGGTTGTGCGTCAGTTGCGCACCGGGCTTTGCCACTTACTGGTTGTGCCATCACATCGGCGCCTTCCTGCGTCAGTACCCGCAGGTGCAATTGCAGTTGATCTCACCCCGCACGCCGGACGACATCAATAACCCCAACGTCGATCTTTTCATCGCCTATGGCATTGGCGACTGGCCGGAAATGGTGGTTGAGGAAATTGTGGCACTGCGTTTCTTCCCGGTGTGCAGTCCGCGCCTGATCAATGCTCTGAGCGGTTTGAAATCCCCGCAGGAGCTCAGCAACTATCCCTTGCTGCACATGACCGATTACTCGGACTGGCGTGTCTGGCTGACCGCCGCTGGCGCCTCGGCAGTGAATGCAACCAGCGGCATCCTGTTTTCCGATGCACACTGTGCGCAGTCCGCCTGCATCGCCGGCCAGGGCATCGCCATCGGTGACAACCTGATCAGCGGCGATGCCCTGGCCAAAGGGCTGCTGGTGCGTCCGTTCGACATCACCATCGACCTGCACCGTGGCTATTACCTAGCCACCGACCCGCAAAAGGCCGACCGCGCGGCAGTCCAGGCCTTCAGCAACTGGGTCAAGACGCAACTGCAGTCGTCTCATCAGAGCTGGCACGACCACCTCTGATCCCCGCATTTCCTGTAGGAGCCAGCACGCTGGCGATGAACTCAAGAACACCGCGGGGCATCAGGTTCCCCGCGTTATCGTTGACGACCATCGCGAGCATGCTCGCTCCTACAGCTGGGCCCTCCCTGTAGGAGCCAGCATGCTGGCGAAAAACCAGAGAGCACCGTTGGGCATCTGAATTCCCGTGTTATCGTTCTCGACCATCGCGAGCGTGCTCGCTCCTACAGGTGGGCCCTCCCTGTAGGAGCCAGCATGCTGGCGAAAAACCAGAGAGCACCGTTGGGCATCTGAATTCCCGCGTTATCGTTCACGTCCATCGCGAGCGTGCTCGCTCCTACAGGCAGCAGAATTTGCGCGTTTTCATTGGTGATCATCCACCGGGATATTGAGTAAAAAAACTAACCAATACGGGCAAAATAATTCCATTGATGTAGCGATATTTTTAACAATAATAAGCCTCAAAGCCCGTTTCGGATTCGCTTCCGTCCTCGTACGTCATCCGGGCAATAAAAAGAGGAATTCCATAGTGTCCAGCCGTTCAGCGATTCAGCTCAGCGCACAAGGTATCAGCCAGTATTACGGTCGTTTCGCTGCGCTGGATAACGTCGATCTCGATGTTCGCCAAGGCGAATTCCTTACCCTGCTGGGGCCTTCCGGCTCAGGCAAAACCACGTTGCTGATGATCCTGGCCGGTTTTCTCAGCCCGACGTCGGGCAAGCTGATGGAGCACGGCGTCGACATCATCCGGCGCCCTGCGGAGAAGCGTAACTACGGCATGGTGTTCCAGGGCTACGCGCTGTTTCCGCACATGAGCGTGGCGGACAACGTGGCCTACCCGCTGCGCATCCGCAAAGTCGCAGCCGAGGAGCGCCAGCGTCGGGTCAAGCACATTCTTGAAGTGGTCGGCCTCGGTGCTCACATGCACAAGAAACCCGCCGAGTTGTCCGGTGGCCAGCAACAACGGGTCGCCATCGCCCGTGCGCTGGTGTTCGAGCCTGAACTGCTGCTGCTCGACGAGCCGCTGTCGGCCCTGGACAAGAACATGCGTGAACAGCTGCAAACCGAACTGCAACGCATCCATCGCCAGGTCGGCACCAGTTTTGTCTTCGTGACCCACGATCAGAGTGAAGCGCTGGCACTGTCGTCGCGCATCGCGATCTTCAACCACGGCAAGCTGACGCAGGTCGATACGCCGGAAAACATTTACAACCGTCCCGAGAGCCGTTTCGTCGCCGAGTTCCTGGGCAAGATGAACCTGTTCCCGCTGGACAACCTCACGCGCAACGGTCACACCGCCAGCGGCCGCTGCGGCAGCAGCGTGCTGCATGCGCTTGCGCCGACAGCACTCGGCCTGGCGCCCACCGTACTGGCCGTGCGCCCCGAGCATATGGAACTGCACAGCGAGTGCCCGACCCGCGAGGGTTACAACGTGATGCCCGCGCAGCTCACCGACCGGGTCTATCAAGGTTCCAGCACCCATCTGGCACTCAAGGTCAACGGCGAGAAAACGCCGATCAACCTCTCCGTCCCCGGCAACCACCCTGGCGCGCTGATGCCCAGCGGTGCCCCGGTGTGGCTGAGCTGGCCCGTGCAGCAAAGCTTCCTGCTGCCGGCCTGAACCTGCAAAGAAAACCGCACAAAGCACGCTTCCAACGACAACAACAAAGGCCGGTGTCCCCGTGACATCCGCCAAACGAGGACATGCCCATGAGCCAGGAACATCAACAAGACTGTATTGAAGTACTCATCGAAAAGGCCCGTGACGGTCAGATCAACCGTCGTACTTTCATACAGGCCATGGGCCTGCTGGCGGCCGTCCCCCTGGCAATGCGCAGCGGCATCAGTTGGTCGGCCGACAAGCCGCTGGTGGTGGTCAACTGGGGCGGCGATGCCCTCAATGCCTTTCGCTCGGCCTGGACCGACACCTTCACCAAAAACACCGGCATCCAGGTGCGCATCGACGGCGCCGGCCCGACCGAGGGCGCGATCCGCTCGCAACTGGCCAGCGGCCAACCGAGCTGGGACGTGGTCGATGTCGAGAGCTACAGCGCCATCGTGCTGGGCCGCGAAAAGATCCTGCAGCCGCTGGACTACAACCTGATCAAGCGCGATGAGGTGGCCCCGGCGCTCTCCTCCGATTTCGGCATCGCCAGCTATCAGTTCAGCTATGTCATGGCCTGGGACAGCGCGAAATTCGGCGACAACGGCCCCAAGACCTGGGCCGATTTCTGGGATGTGAAGAAATTCCCTGGCAAGCGCACGTTGTACAAGTGGATGAACGGCATGCTCGAAGCGGCATTGCTTGCCGACGGCGTACCCGCCGATCAGCTCTACCCGCTGGATGTGCCGCGAGCGTTGAAGAAGATCGACGAGATCAAACCCCACGTCCTGTCGTTCTGGAGCTCGGGCGCCGAGAGCCAGCAACTGATGGTCGATGGCGAAGTGTCGGTGGGCGCCATCTGGCACACCCGCGCCAAGCTGCTCAGCGAAGACACCGACAACCGCGTGCGCTGGAGCTTTGACAACGGGTTCATCAACTCCAGCAGCTGGGCGGTGTTGAACGGCAACCCGGGCGGCACCCAGCCGGCCATGCAGTTCATCCAGCAAGCGTTGCACCCCGAAGGGCAGCTCAAGCTGTTCGAACTGCTGGGCAACGGGCCGTCCAACAGCGCCACGGAAAAACTGATGTCGGCCAAGCAACTGGAAGCCAACTGCGCCTCGCAAGAGAACCTGAAAAAGCAGATCGCCCTCAACGCCCAGTGGTACGCCGACAACTACTCCAAGGCCCTGGAAGAGTATCTGACGCGGCTGTCCAAGTGAGCCATCGACCATGACTACGACACTGACCTCAACCCTGTCCGCCCCCAAGCCCCGTTTCAGTTCGCCGGGGCTGGAACGCGGTTTGTTGCTGTTTCCGCTGCCGGTGCTGCTGCTGGTCTTCTATGTGCTGCCGTTTCTCGGCGTGGTCGGCTGGAGTTTCTCGCTACCTGTGCCTGGCATCGAGCAGTACCAGCGCATCGCCACGGACCCAGCGATCCAGGAAATGCTCTGGCGCACCCTGCGCCTGTGCCTGACGGTCAGTGGTCTGGCCTTGCTGATCGGTTACCTGCTGGCGTACTGCTGGGTGTTCAGCCCGCCCTTCTGGCAACGGGTGGTGGAGATCTGCATCTTCATCCCGTTCTGGATTTCCGTACTGGTACGGGCTTTCGGCTGGCTGATTGCCCTGCGCAGCAACGGCGTGCTCAACAACGGCCTGATGGACATGGGGCTGATCGACCAACCCTTGCAACTGAGCCGCAATGAAATCGGCGTGGTCATCGGCATGCTCCACGTGATGATTCCGTATGCCGTGTTCCCGCTGCTGTCGACCATGCGCCAACTGGACTCGCGCGTGCTCATGGCCTCCCGCGGCCTGGGTGCCGGTGCCCTGCGCACGTTCTGGCAAGTGCTGCTGCCGCAGACCCTGCCGGGCATCCTGGGCGCCTTTATCATGGTCTTCGTGTTCTGCCTGGGCTTTTTCATCACGCCGGTGCTGTTGGGTGGCGGGCAAACCGTGATGATCGCCGAGTACGTGTTCCTGCAAATGTTCCAGACCAGTAACTGGGGCCTGGGTGCCGCGCTCAGCGTCGTGTTGCTGCTCCTGGTCAGCGCCTTGATCTGGGTGCTGCTGAAAATGACCCGCGTGAATCGACTGGTAGGCTGAGACCACTATGAATACCCATCGCACAAGCCTGAGTACCCGGATGCTGGCCGTGGTCGCCATGGCCTTCATGCTGTTCCCGCTGCTGACGGTCATTCCGGTGTCGTTCACCAGCAAACGCTTCCTGTCCATGCCTGAAGGCAACTGGTCGTTGCGTCACTATGAGGCGCTGGTCAGCAACCCTGACTGGTTCCACGCGATCAGCCAGAGCCTGACCATCGCCTTGGCCACCAGCGTCATTGCCACGCTGCTGGCAGCCAGTTTCAGCCTCGGCATCTGGTACATGCGCTCGAAGCTGGCCACGGCGCTGATCGGCCTGGTGCTGTTGCCGATGGCCATTCCGCCGGTGATTTCGGCGCTGGTGCTGTACTTCATGGAAACCAAACTCGGCCGCCTGGCACCAGGGATGGGTTATGACACCTTGCCCGGCGTGGTGATCGCCCACGTGATCATGGTCGTGCCCTATGGCGTGGTGACCATGCTGGTCGCCCTGAGCCAGATCGACCGGCGCATCGAACTGGCCTCGCGCAACCTCGGTGCCAGCCTGATGCAGACCACGTTCATGGTGATTTTGCCGAACCTGAAACTGGGCCTGGCGTCCACCGCCCTGCTGGGCTTCGCCCTGTCGTGGGAGGAGGTGGCGGTGACGCTGTTCATCACCAGCGTCGACGTCGACACCTTGCCCAAACGCATCTGGAGCGGCCTGCGCGATAACGTCGATCCAAGCGTGGCAGCCATTTCGGTGCTGTTGATCAGCCTGACCCTGCTGGTGCTGATCGGCCGGCTGGTGGTTCAGCACCTGGCGGATAAACGCGCACAGAAGCTGCTGCACTCATAACCTTCAGCTCACACCTCCAAACAGGAAAAGCCCCGCGTTTGTCATGAACACGGGGCTTTTTTCTGCCGCTTTTTTTCCGCATAACGGCTAACATCCGGGCACAAAAAAAACGGCAAAGGACCCTGCCTGATGCTCACCCTCCTGCAAGCCACGCCCCTTTGGGTTTATGCAGTTTTTCTGCTGTTGTGTTACCTGGGCATCAAAGCCCTCTTCCCGACCCGTGAGAGCAAAATCACGCTGCTGATCACCCCGGTGTTCCTGCTGTGCTGGTCGCTGTATTCCCTCGACCTGACGTCCAATGCCCTGCTATCGCTGGGCTACTGGTCAGTCGCCGTGGTGGTGGCCAGTGTCGCCGCGCTGGTGATTTTTTCGCGCAAGGGCATTCAGCTCGATGAATCGGCAAGCGGATTGCTCCTGCCGGGCACGACCACGACGCTGGCGCTGTACCTGCTGTTTTTTACCGTCAGCGCTTACTTCGGTTATCAGGCCCAGGTGCATCCGCACCAATCGGCGCGCCTGACGATGGTGTTGCTCAAGGCGGTGACCTCGGGCCTGGTTGCCGGATTGTTCTGCGGACGCTCGATCAGGTTTTATCAGGTGTTCCTGGCCCTCAGGGCCGTTCCGGTCACGAGGATTACGTCCACTCGCCCGCTCGGCCGTGACAATGCCGCCCCGGTCCAATAGGCTAGTCGGCCTGAAAAGGCCCCCGGGCTTTCTCGTCATTACTCAAGATATAGAAACAGTGAATTTTCAATGTCCGATTTCAACACCGCTGAATCCGTAGTCACCCTGTCGTCCAAAGCGGAATACGAAAACTCCATCAATCTTTCACAACACCTGCCCCAGGCCAAAACCATCAGCGAGATGGTGCTGGACGCGTTTCAGTCCAGCCGCGAGAGCGACCAGATCCGCGAACTGCGCGCGGCGATACGCCAGGCTCACGATAGCTTCGATGACGACAAGGCCTATGAACTGATGGGCCAGCTCAAGCAGCTCAAGGATGCCGAGGCCGCCGACATCGCCGCCCTGGAAGACCTGAGCAGCAAGTTCTCCATCGGCCGCATCCTGTCCAGCTTCAAGGACGACCCGGCGTTCCAGGAAATCGTCTACGGCCTGGCACTGAAGGTGCTGAACCAGACTCACCTGGCCATCAGCAACCCCGGCGGCGGCAAAAGCAAAGCCGCGCGGGTAAAGAAAGAAGCCGAAATCTTCACCATCAGCAAGGACGGCATCAGCGTCACCCTGCCCTTGCGCACCCCGCGCTCGCGCCTGAACATCGACCGCGAGGCCCTGGAATTCCTCGGTTTCACCTTCGTTGGCGAGGGCGAGGAAGCCGAGCTGCAAAGCGAGACATTCCTGGACAACAGCGGCGTCGAGCAGGCCGCCAACCGCAAGAACATCATCACCGCCCTGCAACAACAAACCGCGTTCGCCGGCTACAGCATCGCCGCACAATAACGGCCATCTTCGCTGTCCTCGGAGCCCCGCCAACACGCGGGGCTTTTTATTGCCCGTGTTTCCCTGCAAACCGCGATTACTCTTCCTGTATCGACGCCAGCAACACCGTCTCTCAACCGTTCAGCACCACGGGTCCGCCCGCCCTGATCAAGGCCGTGGAGCGTCGATTCATTTTCCAGCCAAAGACCTCAGTGGTGCCGATTGCCGAGGTCAACATGAACACCCCGCCTCTCTACCGTCAGCTAGCCCACCATTACCTGGACGCCATCCGCAGCGGCACCCTCAAAGCCGGTGAACGGTTTCCCTCGATCCGGCTGATGATGGAAAAACATGCCGTCAGCCTGTCGACCGCGGTACAGGTCTGCCGGGAGCTTGAAGACTATGGCGTACTGGAAGCGCGACCGCGCTCGGGCAATTACATCCGCCAACCCGACACGCCGGCCAAACCCGTTGCGACGGCAACGCCCGCGCCACCCGATAGCGGGGCCTACGTCGGTATCCACGAGCAGGTGTCTTCGGTGCTCAAGGCCAGCCAGCAAGCGACGATCAAGGTCAATTTCGCCAGTGCCTACTGCGCACCGCAGCTTTATCCGCTCAAGACCCTGCAGGACAACATGATCAAGACCCTGCGCCAGAACCCGCATCTGCTTGACGTGGTGGGGCCCACCAGTGGCAACCTTGCGCTGCGCAATATCCTTGCCCGCCGGGCACTGACCAGCAGAACCCACCTGAGCGCCGAACGCATCGTGATCACCAACGGGGCGACCGAAGCGATCAATCTGGCCTTGCGTGCGGTCACCCGTCCCGGCGATACCGTGGCGGTGGAATCGCCGACCTTCTACGGCTTGCTGCAGATTCTCGAAAGCCTGAACCTGCGGGTGCTGGAAGTCCCGGCCTCATCCCGCTGCGGGATCAATCTGCAAGCCCTGGAGCAGCTGCTGCAAGGTCCCGAGCCAATCAAGGCCCTGATCGTCATTCCCAACCTGCACAACCCGCTGGGCAGCATCATGCCCGACACCCACAAGGCACGCCTGGTGCAGCTATGTGCCGAGTACAACACCGTGCTGATTGAAGATGACACCTATGGCGACCTGGTGGACACCGAGCAGCCGCTGTCCACGCTCAAGCACTGGGATCGCACCGACAACCTGATCTATTGCGCTTCACTGAACAAGACCCTGGCACCGGGCATACGTCTGGGCTGGATCAGTGCCGGCAAATGGCACGACCGCGTGGAAATGCTCAAGCACGCCCAGACCCGTGGCTGCGAAGCCCTGTCGCAACTGGCGGTCAGCGCCTTCATGGGCACGCCCTCCTACGAGCGCTACCTGCGGCGTTTGAGAAAGACCCTGACCCTGCAACGCCAGCAAATGAACGCCGCCATCCTGCGCTACTTTCCGCCAGGCACCGTCGTGACCAACCCTCAAGGGGGGACGTTGCTGTGGGTGGAACTGCCTCGTCGATATTCGTCGATGGCGTTGTTTCATGAAGCGTTGAAGCACGGCATCCTGATTTCCCCTGGGGATATCTTTTCCAATGCCCAGCGTTTCAAGAATTTTGTGCGTATGGGTTGTGGCACGCCGTATTCGCCGCGGATTGACGAGGCTTTGCAAACCTTGGGGCAGATCCTCAACACCCAATGCCAAGCCACCATCCTGTAGGAGCGAGCACGCTCGCGAGAAACCTGAGAACACCACGGGGTGTCAGGTATCCAGCGTTATCGTTGACGACCATCGCGAGCGTGCTCGCTCCTACAGGGGTTAGGGTGTTTTTCAGGTTGGGGGTTGGTGCAGGCAGATGATATGGGGGTCGTCATTCCAGTGCGGGAAGCGTTCAGCGATCAGCGGGTCATGGCCGGGGATGACATGGTCTTCGCTGTCGGCCAGACGATCGATCTCGCTGAAGGCTTCGAGGGTTTGGGCCAGGTCGTCGAGAATCGGAAACGGGCTGCGCTGACGGATGTTGATCCAAAGATGCGCAGCATCCGACGCCAATACAATCCAGCCCCGCGCGGTGTTCACCCGCACCACCTGGCTGCCGGGCGTATGACCGCCCACCGCATGCAAGGTGACACCCGGCAGCACCTGGGCCGTGCCGTTGTGCAGGCGCATGCGCCCTTCGAACAACGGCGGCAACGCCGACATCACGTCCTCGACTTCGTAGGTTTTGTTCACCGTGCGATGGGTCATTTTCGGCCCCGTACAAAAGCGCAGTTCCGCCTCTTGCAGATGCACCGTCGCCTTGGGAAACAGCCCCAGGTTGCCGGCATGATCCCAGTGCAAATGGGTGAGGATCAGGTGTTCGACCCTGGCCGGATCGATGTCCAGCTGGCGCAGTGAATCTTCCGGCAGGCGATACATCTGGCGGTTGCGCCGATCCGCCGTGGCGGGTTGGAAACAGGTGTCGACCACGATCACCTGCTGCTCGTTGCGAATGACCCAGAAGTAGTAGTCCAGCGGCATCGGCGCATTCGGATCACCGCAACAGGCATCGTAAAGAAAGTTCTCCCGGGCGGTGCGCTGGGCGTTGGCACCGACACGGATGGCGAATACTTCGTACACGGGAACGGACATGGACACCTCGGTCTTCAGGCGGCTGCGGTGGTTTTGAGGGTCGGGCGAAAATCGAAATCGATCTGCTCGCCGATGCCCAGATCCTGCGCCAGCTTATGCAGGCCGCTGTAGTCACGCATGATCGTCGCGTTCTTGTTGCTCTCGCGGGTCTCGGCAATGATCAGCGCGGCATCGGGCACACCCAGTTGCGTCAGGATCGCCTCCCACATCGAGTAGTCCTGGGCAACAAAAGCACTCAGTGCAACCGACAAGGTACGTGCGAAAAATGCCTGTTTCTCTGCTGACATGTTGGCGTACATGACCTTGGCCACTTCAGCGAGCACTTTGCTGTGGGCGTACTCGTCACGGTTATGCAGCTCGGCGACACGACGGTTTTGCGGCTGGATGCTCTGATCGTCCGCCAGCAGATCCAGATAGGCGTTGACGCTGATCTCGGCCACCACCGCAAAGGTGATCGCCGCCAGATCCTTTTGCCACTGCTCGGCAAGCGTTTCTCGAAGAGCCTGAAGCCGCAGGTAAGTGACGGAAGGCGGCAGGTCCAGAAGCTGATCGAGCCCACGCTCGAGCCGGGTTCGCTCGATGGCCCGCAGGTGCATCAAGGTGTGGTAGTGCTCATCGATCAAGGTCTGCTGCATCGCTTCGCGGAAATGCCAGTCGTCCTTGCCCAGGTACTGATTGGCGATGACGCTCAGCGCCGGGTTGACCACATGTTCCTCGGCCGTCACGGTGCGCAGGTTGTAGCCGATCCAGCCCCAGGTCACCACGCTGCTTTTGAGTTCTTCGCTAAGGGCCTGGAACCTGGGGTGGTGGAAAAACGGCACCATGCGCTCCGGGTAGTCCGGGCGCGAGGGATCGAACACTTCCTCGACCGACGCCTTTTCCGGCGAGCAGACCGTGGCCCGACGGGTCCAGGCCTGATTGAGCCGCACGACCAGTTGATGATCGACCTTGGCGATCTCGATTGCTGTTTGCATGACGCGATACTCACAGGACGCGTACCCGCTGACGGGTACGCCGATGAATAGAAAGGTGACGGAGCTTTCAGGCCAGCCAGTAGCGGGTCAGGTGACGTGCCGGGTCGGCGTAGCGACTGCGGGCGTGGATCATTCGCCAGTTGTCCCAGATCAGCATGCAGCCATCGGGAATCAGTACCGGGATGTTGTGTTCGATGAAGTACGCCTCACCGAGCATCGCGAACCTGGCCAGCGGCGACGTGCTGTCGGTCACCCGGGAATGCTGCAAGGCTTCTTTGGACGGGTTCACATCGCCAAAGTGAAACTGGTTGTAGCTGAAGCGGAAAATATCGCCCTGCTCGGTCGGGGTCAGGATGTACGCCTTGACCCGGCTCTGGTCCGGCTCGCCGGGTTTGGCGGTGGCAACGAATTCCACCGGTGTGTCGTGCAGCCATTCGCGCAGTTCGGGCTCGGTGCGCTCCAGCGATTTCAGAAACTCGTAGCCGTCCACCAGCCCGGTGTGGCCACCGCCGCAGGTGGCCTGTCGATGACAATGCAGCGCCAGGTAACGTGGCGGCGGGCCATACACCGGGGCTTCAGTGTGTGGACCGATGCCGTTCATGCTCTGGGAATACGGCAGGTCTTCATAGCCCGGCTTGCGGGTAATGGGGAACGCGATCTGGCCGTTGAACTGCGGAATGACTGTGCCGAACTCGTTCAGGACGCCGGTCACGTCGTAGTCGAATTCGTTCGGGGTCAGGACCGTCCAGCCGCGGGTCGACAATTCGTCCTGGCGGTGGCCCAGGGAAACATAAGGTTTGGACGCAACAATCCCTTGATCTGACATGGTGAGATTCCTGGCGGTTGTTCAGGCGTTTACGGTGGAGGTGTAAGCAGCGATCAGGTCGCGACAGGCGTTCCCCGGTCGATAGTGCTGTTCATCGATGCTCTGCACGGGTGTGATTTCGGCAGCGGTGCCGGTCAGGAAACACTCGTCGAAGTCGCCCAGTTGCGCAGGCAAAATCGTGGTCTCGATGACCTGGTAATCCAGCGCCCTGGCCAGCTCGATGACGGTCTGGCGAGTAATGCCGTCGAGGAAACAATCGGGCACCGGTGTGAACAGTGTCCGTCCCCTGGCGAAGAACACATTGGCGCTCGTGGCTTCGGCGACATGACCGCGCCAGTCGAGCATCAAGGCGTCGTGGTAGCCGTTGTTTTCCGCATCGTGCTTGCTCAGCGTGGCGATCTGGTAATGCCCGGAGGCCTTGGCTTCAAAGGGGCTGCTGCTCGGCGGTGGACGCCGCCAGGTCGCGGTTTTCAATCGAATGCCGGCCATGCGCGCCGCCGGGTCGAAGTAGCTAGGCCATTGCCAGCAGGCGATCGCCACATGCACACGATTGAAACGCGCCGAAGTGGAAATCATCTCACTGCCGCGCCAGGCCACCGGGCGCAAATACCCGTCGACCACGCCATTGCGTTGCAAAAGCTCATGGCTGGCCGCTTCCAGCTCGGCGGGTTCGAACGGGATGGCAAAATCCATCAAGCTCGCCGAGCGATACAACCGCTCGGTGTGCTCGCGCAACTTGAAGACCTTGCCGTTGTACACGCGCTCCCCTTCATAGACCGTGCTCGCATAATGCAAGCCATGGGTCAGCACATGCAGGCGCGCCTCTGACCACTCGACGAACTCACCGTCGAGCCAGATCAATCCTTCGCGCTGATCAAACGGGATACCGCTCATGTCTTTGTCTCCCCGGTGTTAAAGAATCGCCCTACGCCGTTTGCAGCAGGACCGGTATCAATTCCGGTGCCGGTGCGAGCAAAAGCTCTGGCTCGGTCTGAAAGAAAAACGCTCGCTCGCCAAAGGCCGGGCGCAACTGGTCGAACCAGGTCGCCTGGGGATCGAAGCGCGCATGGAAGGTGCGCAACACCCACTGCGGGTCCCGGGCCTGGAGGAACTGCAGCACGAAGACTTTTTCCCCGGCGATGGTCTCGATGCCGTTGATCAGCACCTTGCCGTAGAAGGTGCTCATGGATGGCCCGCGCACGGTGCGCGCCAACCCGGACACCGTGCGGTAAGCCGCCTGGAATATCTCGAAGGCCCGTGCCAGCGGCATCGCGAAGTAATGGCTGGGGCCGGTGTCGCGTTCGACGAACATGTAGTACGGCACCGCCCCAAGCCGCACGCCTTCGGTCCAGAGCGCCGCCCAATCGGCGGGATTTTCATTGATGTGGCGGATCACCGGCGCCTGCAGGCGCAGGGTGGCGCCGGTTGCCCGAATGCGCTCGACGGCTTGCCGGGCGATGTCCTGGCGCAGCTCCACCGGGTGGTTGTAGTGACCCATGATCGAAAGGTTCTTGCCCGCCGCGACGATGCGCTCGAACAGCGCCAGCAGCTCTGGCGCGTCCTTGTCGCTGACAAATCGCTGCGGCCAGTACGCCACGGACTTGGTGCCCAGACGGATACTCTTGAGGTGCGGCAGTGCCAACAGCGGCTCGATGTAACCGACCAGCGAGCGGGTGTTCATGATCAGCGGATCGCCACCGGTGATCAGCACATCAGTCACTTCGCTGTGCACACGCAGGTAGTTCACCAGCTCCTGGGACTCCCGTGCGTTGAACTTGAGTTCTTCTTCTCCGATGAACTGCGCCCAGCGGAAACAGAAGGTGCAGTACGCATGACAGGTCTGACCGGCACCGGGGAAAAACAGCACGGTTTCGCGGTATTTATGCTGAATGCCCGGCAGGACTTTTCCGTCGAGTTTGGCGATGTTATGCGTCAATTGCCCGGCCGGATGCGGGTTCATGCGCAGCCAGATCGCTTCGATGCATTGCTTGATCGCAGCGGCGTCATCGCGCTCGATCAGTTGCTTGAGCGACGCATACTCCTCCGGCAGCAGCATGTCCCGGTGTGGAAACGTCATGCGGAAAATCGGATCGTCCGGAATGTTGTCCCAGTCGATCAAGGTTCCCAGTACATATTCGTTGGTGCGAAACGGCATGACCCGGGCCACGACCGTCATGGCCTCCTGCAATGCAGGTGTCAGACGCTGCCAGTACGGCGTGTCGCGGATGGTACGTGCGTTATAGGGTTTGTATCTTTCCTGCTCCGACATTCCCTGCATGGCAGCGCTCCTGGTGTGTGCTGGCAGTGGTCACTGGTTGGCCGGCGCTACGCGCTCTATGTCCATCCACGCCCGAACGCTGTCGCGGTCCCATTGACGGCGGACATACGCTGCCAGTCGCGCCGGGACCGGATCACCATTGGCGACCAGTCGGTTGAGCATGATTGCCAGGTCGGTGTCGGCGATGCTCCAGTCTCCGAACAGGTGTTCGGCGCCCTCTTCCAGCAAACGGTCCGCCACGAAGAACAAGCGATTGACCGCCGCCTTGGCTTCGTCGCTCAGGGGCGTGTCTTTTTTGCCGAAGTACACCAGATCAAACGGGCGCTCCTTGCGCACCACCAGCAGATCGCTGCGCAACCAGGCTTGAAGTTGGCGAGCGCGGGCGCGCTGCCTGGGGTCTTGGGGAAAGAGTCGTGGATGCCCCGGAGTGAGCTCTTCCAGGTACTCGGCAATGGCGGACGATTCCGACAGTGCAAAACCTTGATGAACCAATGTCGGAACTTTGCACGTCAGGGAAAGATCGCGATAACTTTCCTGATAATTAACTTTCGCCTTCAAATCCACCGTTACGAATTTGAATGAAAGTTGCTTTTCCTTGAGCGCCACAAAGGCCGACATCGCAAAGGCGCTAATAAAATCCGCGCCAACATACAGTTCAAGTTTGCTGTTTTCCATAAGCCCCACCTTTGCATTAAACACATTAATCCATTGCATTTGGAGGGATCGTAGTTAGTTGGTCGAATGCTGAACAGATACAGAAATTATCTGTTTGCATCGATACAGAAACCCGAAATCGGCCATTTTCGGCAGCATTCGAATAAACCACCGAAAAAGAAAAAGGGAGTGCGCCGAAGCGGACTCCCAAGGGGGGCAACGAAAGGAAAACTACGCTTGGCGGTTGATCAACCCGATACTGTCGCAAGCATTGGTTAGCAGTTCCATCTGCGGCATGTTACTGACGTTCAGCATGGCCAGCGGCTCGGTTTCACTGGTGTTTACAAAGCCGTGGCGGGTCCATGCAGGCACCAGCAACAAATCGCCGGAACTGATGCTTGCAGGCTCGGCGTCGCCCAGGGTCAGCGTGCCGCTGCCGCACTGGATGATGAACAGATGCCACCAGGCATGCACATGGCCTTCGAGCACCGAACCCGGTTTCAGCCATTGCATGGACATCGCCACCCCCGGTATCAACTGGCAGCCTTCAAGGCTGTTGTCGTGGGCCAGCGCTACTATATCGACTTCACTGTCTTCCAGGCGCTTGCGCATATCCACAAGTTCGGCGCCCTTCCATACTCGCGCAGTATTCGGCTGCTGCTGCAAACTCTGACGAAAGTCTTTATATGAAAAAAATGCACCTTGAACGCTGCTCATTTTCTGCTACCAACTTTTCTTTCGGCTTGAATCCACAGACACTAGTCAAGGTTCTTGCGACTGTAAAGAAGAACAACTAACACTTACAACACCGAAGGTCGCAACGCGACAACCATATCAACTTCCACCGCCGCATTTTTTGGCAACTGATAAACACCGACGGTTGTACGTGTGTGTTTTCCGGCATCACCAAGCACGTGACTGAACACATCCGACGCACCATTGGCGACCTCGCTGAGGTCGACGAAGTCCGCCGTGGACTTGACGTAAACCGTCACGCGAATCAGCGACTTGATCTTGTCCAGTGAACCAACGGCATCGACGATCAACGCCAGACCGCGCATCGCGCTGATGCTGGCCGCGGCTTGCGCATCGGCCATGTCGAGGTCCAGCCCGACTCTGCCCGGATAGTGGATCTTGCCGTTCATGCGCGGCACCAGGCCGCTGATGTAGAGCTCGTCGTGATGGCGAATCAGCGGGGCGTAATGGCCGCCTGCGGTGTTTTCGCCATAGATGTCGTAGTCGAACTCCTTGGCCAGTGCGATGAAGCGCTCATCACAGGTCATGTGTTCAGTCATGGGTAAATCCTCTTGATCAATACTGCAAAAAACATCGATCGCTTCCATTCAACCGGCCGCCATTGCTGGCGTCGCCAGACTGGTGATGCCGATACGCGACTCGACAGCCTCGGCCAGTCGCAACAAATCACTGCTGAGTTGTCCGTAGTCCTCGTTGAACAGCACGATGTGGCCAATAAAGGAGAAGTTGTCTTTCACCAGGGCGCTGACCGAATCGCCGATGCGCTTGGCGTACCGGCCCTCGACCAGTTCCATGTTCAACGTCCGGGCAAGGGCTTCGATATCGGGGGTCGACCGCAAGATGCCGCCGGCCGGGGCTCTGAGCAGGCGAATGCCGCAATAGCCGCGGGCGACCGGTTCCTGGTGTTCGATCGTGCCTTCCACCGCCCAGCGCACCCAGCGCTCCCACGGATCGAAATCGACGAAGGCACGTTTGGCCAGATCCCAGATGTGCATGCCGCCGGGGCGCATGTTGGTTTCCACTGCCGACGTGAGCCGGTTGGCCCTGTGGAACACTTCGTTGTGCCAGGCGCCGTTATCCTGCGACACCAGATTGGCCATGTGTCGGCCTGCCGCCATCAACCGGGCATGCGTATCCGCCTCCAGGGGGGCGGGCACCACTTGCTGGATCTCGGCGCGATAGGCGCCTTCGGTGGTGGTCTTTTCAGTCAACCAGGTGCTGCCGGCTACACAGTCCCAGCTGTATTCCCGGGCATTCTGAATCAACTCTTCGAGCACGATGCCCCCCTCACGGTAGGGTTTGAGCGCCTGCCAGGCCTCATCGCAATCGGAAGGATGCTGGATCACCCGGCAGCCACGACTGGCACCTTCGCAGGCCGGTTTGATGAAGGCCTTGCCGCCCAGTTCGACCACACGCTGGCGCAGTTCCGGCAGGCTCTCGACGCGCGTTGAAAACACCGGACGATAGGTCGCGGGCGAAGCATCGGCAGCCGCTTCCAGTGTGCGGAAAATCTGTTTGTCCAAACCTGCCCGCGCCTCGGCCGGCGTAATGCCGGGCAGCCCGAAATGGCTGGCCAGGGCAGCACCGAGCAACACCCCGCGATCGGAGAACGGCAACACGCCGAGCAGCTTCCAACGGTCGGCTTTCAGGCAACCGACCACCAGTTCGAGTGACGCCGCCACGTCCTTTTCCGCCAGCGACGTGCTGCACACGTGATCGGCCACTTGATCGTCATAGGGCTGGATCTTTTCGACCAGCAGGATCAGCCGCGCGTTGTACAGCGACTTGCACAGGTCGCGCAGCTTCTGGATATCGTGCACCCGACTGCCGTTGTACCCCACCACTACTACGCAAGAAGTCGTATTCATAATGCCCCCGACCTGCAAAGTGAAAACCGAAACGGCGATGACTCAGTCATGCAACGACGCAATGGATTGGCGGTTGAGCCAGTACCAGAGCAGGATCCCGCCGGCTCCGATGGCGGCCAGCACCAGCGCATTCCAGGGCGCCGGGACGACCCGCATGATCAATACGGTCAAGCCGGCACCCACGCCGAGGGACACTTCCTTGACGAACATGTTGTTCTGCTTGACCGAAAAGTAATCGAGGTGGCTGAACGCGCATTCGGCGATGGACAGCAGCGCCACCCAGACCAGTGCGCCGACCAGGGTTTCGACATGGAACGCGGCGGGCGAAGAGAGCACGGCAAAACCGCCGGCAATGATCCCGATCACCGTCAACACCTTGAAGCACCCGGTGCCCTCGATGAACTTCATCACCGGTACTTGTGCGAACACCACCACGGCGCTGTTGAGGATCAGCATCAGGCCGTACCAGGCCGGCAGCTCGCCGGTCTTGAGCAGGATCGCCTGCGGCAGGATCGAGAACACGCCGAACAGCTTGATGCCCATGATGATCCCGGCGATCACCCACGGCAGTTTGTTGCGCCAGCCGCTGCCGTCCTGACTGGCGGGACGGGCGACGACGGCTTCGCAGGTGAAGGTTGCGCCCATGGCGATGGGCAGGCACAGCAGGACAAAACTTGCCGCGCCGAGGAAAAACATCGTCGGGGTGAGCAGCGGCGACAACAGAATCAACCCGGCCAGCAGGCTGCCCATGTTCATTGCCACCCGGTTGTACGCCGCCCCTTCCTTGGTCTGCGCCGCTTCGCTCTTGATCAGGTAACCGGCAATCGCGATGCCGTAGGCGAACAGCGCCGCGGCGAACATCACTACCCCCTGGTTGCGGGTGACGGCCAGCAGGACCAGGCCGATGCCCGCACACAGCAGCGTGGAGCCCAGGGACCGACGCCCCAGGACCAGCAACGTCAATGGCAACAGCAGCAGGAACGCCCGATAACCCAGTGCCAGGATGCTGTTGGTGGCGGTGTCGAGCCAGACGTTGGCCTTGCCCAGCACCGCGAAAAGAGACACGGCGGTGATGATCCGGATGGTGAACAACCGCAGGTTGATCACCGGTTTGGCTGCGACGGCCGTTGTTTCGATACTCATGCACCACCTCGAGAAACCGGGGACTGATCGACCGGAAAAGGCCGATCATCCGAAAAGTCCGTAAGGCGATGGTAAAAAGAGATGCTTGTCTTGATCAGAGCAAGTTCGTATAGAATCCAACGAACTTTACTGCCTGAGAGACCAGTAAAATGCAGGTTCAACGCGCAGTCATCGCCGCCATCGAATTCCAGCCCGGCGTACCGCTGGTCCAGCAGATCGTCGATCAGCTGTCGGTAGCGATCAGCCAGGGCGGCCTGCCCCACGGCTCCAGACTGCCGCCGATCCGCGAACTCTCCGACTTGATGCACGTGGGCAAATCCACGGTGGTCGACGCGCTGGACCGCCTGCGCGCCAAGGGCCTGGTGGTGTCGCGCCAGGGCTCGGGGCACTACGTGCACCGCTCCAGCACCGCCATTCAGACCCATGCCGGCCCGGACCTGCTGCCCCAGGACACGCTCAGCGTGGTACGCCGCGCGGTGCTGCAGGACAATGGCGCGCTGCGCCCGGGAGCCGGTTTTCTGCCCTCCTCGTGGCTGCCTGCCGAGGAATTGCTCAAAGCCCTGCGCGGTACGCTTCGCGCGACAACGCTACGCATGGGCGAGTACGGCAATGCCAGCGGTTATCTGCCACTGCGCCAGGCCTTGCGGGTGAAGATGTCGACCCTGGGCATCGACGTGCCGGTTGACCAGATCATCACCACCGCCAATACCGTACAAGCCATCGACATGCTGATGCGCCTGCTGGTCAAGCCCGGCGACACCGTCCTGCTTGACGACCCCTGCTACGTCACCATGCATACCAATCTGGTCTGGCACGGGGCCAAGGTCATCACGATCCCTCGCGATTGCGACGGCATGGATCTGGAAGCTTTCGAGCAATTGCTGATCGCCCATCGTCCCGTGCTCTACATGACCAACAATGCCCTGCACAACCCGACCGGGCATTCGTTCACCTCGGCGCAGGTGTATCGACTGCTGGAGTTGAGCCATCGCTACAACTTCCACATCCTCGAAGACGACTTGTACTGCGACATGCAGCAACGCAGAACGCCGCGCCTGGCGGCGGGCGGACTGGACAACGTTTCCTACGTCTCCGGTTTCTCCAAGACCCTGACCGCCAACAGTCGTGTCAGCTTCGCGGTGCTCTCACCGCAACTGGCGGCGCGAATGGTGACGTTGAAAATGGCCTGCGGCGGCATGACCTCGGAACTGGCCGAGCAGATTATCTGCACGATGCTGGACGATGGCAGTTACGCCAAACACATGCGCCGTACCGTGGATCGGCTGTATGAATCGAGCAGCCGGGTGGCGGCGTGGCTGGGAGAAGCCGGTTGCTCCGTGTCCTCGCTGCCGGGGGAAGGCTTGTATATCTGGACGCGGTTGCCGGAGGGTTTCGATGCCGAAATCCTTGCCAGAAAGGGTCTGGAAATAGACCTGGTCCTGACACCGGGAGCCTTGCTCAGCAAGGCGGCCGATGCCAACCGCTTCCTGCGCTTCAACGTGGCGCACAGTGATCACGTGCAGGTGCGGGAGCGGTTTTTCCGGTTGCTGGATAAGCCACACAAGTAGCCGACCACCGACTATCCCCTGTGGGAGCGAGCCTGCTCGCGATGAGGTCGTTACATCCAGCGTCAATGTCACCTGACACACCGCCATCGCGAGCTGGCTCGCTCCCACAAGGTTTTGCGTTGGTCACGCGGTTTGTGAACAGCTCGGAACACTGTGGGAGCTGGCTTGCCAGCGATGAGGCAGGCACATCCAGCATCAATGTCGCCTGACACACCGCCATCGCGAGCAGGCTCGCTCCCACAAAGTTTTGTGGCGGTCACGCGGTTTGTGAACGGCTCGGAACGCTGTGGGAGCTGGCTTGCCAGCGATGGGGCAGTCACATCCAGAGTCAATGTCGCCTGACACACCGCCATCGCGAGCAGGCTCGCTCCCACAGGAGATCGAGGCTGCATTCAACATTGGAGGCAACACACATCCGTTGTGGGAGCGAGCCTGCTCGCGATGGCGGCAACGCGGTCCCACAGAAAACACCCAACAAAAAGCCCCGCTCTTCTCTCGAAGGCGGGGCTTTTCGTTACAGCGTCTGAACCTTACGGCGCGTACGTCAGCAGCAGCTCGGTCGGTACCTTGAAGTCCAGGGACATCGCCACGCTCAACGCGGTGATGGTGAAGATCGAGAACACGAACAGCTTGCGTGCCCAGACCGTGTCATCCACAGCCTTGTAGCCGGTCCAGGCCATGTACAGCCAGTACATGCCCATG
>NZ_JBNNVQ010000040.1:0-50690 GCF_050280625.1 Pseudomonas sp. NPDC089569 | reverse complement strand
GTCGTACCAGTCCATCTCCCGTACCAGCTCCTGCGCGACTTGCTCAGTGCTGGCACGAGAGGTCAGCAGATAGATCGCGTCGCGCACTTCGGTCAGAACTCCTTGAAAGGATGGTTCAAGAGCGGCGCCCCAGGCGTCTGGATCAGCGGTGGCGCGGTGTCCATCGCGGTCATCATCCATTGGCTTGCTGGCGGTGATCGCCGTGCGCGGCCTGGGTCATTTCTGGCCGGCGGACCTGATCCACGCCAGCTACGACGTACCGGGCCAGGGCAAGCACCTGGTCATTGGCGAAGTGGTTCAAAAGGAAGAAGTGCCGCGCGCACGCTTGAAGAGCGCCGGCTTGCCGGTGCCGGACGTAGGTCCGGAGTTCATGACGCGCGAGCTGATCAAGGTCGGTAACCGCGACTTGAACGGCAACGACTTCACCTGGACCGTGGGCGAATGGCTGACCAATCAGCAAACGCCGGTCGAGTTGATGGCGCTGGAGCGTCGTGAGTGGGGCAACTTCTACGGCTACCTGGTCAACGTCAAGCAGGACGGCAAGGTGATTGCCGAGGGCGAAGCCGCGTGGCCGGAGTTGCAAGCGCGCATCGATCGCGTGAATAAACTCGCTGTACAGCTCAAGACCCTGGAAAAGACTGACATCGGTGCGATCAACTCGGGCCTTGAGCGCATCCGCCTGCACGGTCGCAAACTGGAGCTGGAAGGCAAGCTCGATCCTGCCGCGCAAGCGGACATGGACGCCGAGCGTGCTGAACTCAATGCCCGCTACCAGGATGTCGAAGCGCGCCTGGGCGATCTGCATGCGCAGTTCAATCGCGACAGCCTGACCGCCCGCGATGCCAACGGCAAGGAAGTCGAAATCAGCCTGGGCAAGGTGGTTCATGCTTATCAGCCGAACGCCATGGGCACCTTTACCAAGCTGGGTTTCTATTTCAGCAAGGTCTGGGAGTTCCTGAGCGACGATCCGCGTGAAGCAAACACGGAAGGCGGTATTTTCCCGGCGATCTTCGGCACCGTCATGATGACCCTGATCATGGCAATGATCGTGACCCCGTTCGGTGTACTGGCGGCGGTGTACCTGCGCGAATATGCCAAGCAGAACGCGCTGACCCGGGTGATCCGCATCGCGGTGAACAACCTGGCGGGTGTTCCGGCCATTGTTTACGGCGTGTTCGGCCTGGGGTTCTTCGTCTATGTACTGGGTGGCTCGCTCGACCGTCTGTTCTTCCCCGAAGCCTTGCCGGCGCCGACCTTCGGTACGCCTGGCCTGCTCTGGGCTTCGGTGACCCTGGCCCTGCTGGCGGTGCCGGTGGTGATCGTGGCGACCGAAGAAGGTCTGGCGCGTATTCCTCGTACCGTGCGTGAGGGCTCGTTGGCCCTGGGTGCGACCAAGGCTGAAACCCTGTGGAAAATCGTATTGCCGATGGCCAGCCCGGCCATGATGACCGGCATGATCCTCGCCGTGGCCCGTGCCGCCGGTGAAGTTGCACCGCTGATGCTGGTAGGTGTAGTGAAACTGGCGCCGTCGCTGCCGTTGGATGGCAACTACCCGTACCTGCACCTGGACCAGAAGATCATGCACCTGGGCTTCCACATTTATGACGTCGGCTTCCAGAGCCCGAACGTCGAGGCAGCGCGACCACTGGTGTACGCCACGGCGTTGCTGCTGGTGCTGGTGATCGCGGTCCTCAACCTGTCGGCCGTGTGGATCCGTAACCACCTGCGCGAAAAATACAAAGCGCTGGATAGCTGATAGCCATCGCTGTAGGAGCCAGGCTTGCCGGCGAACAGACCTGCGAGCCGTGCATCGACCTTGCGGACGCCTTCGCCGGCAAGCCTGGCTCCTACAGCACAGAATTGCGTAACCGCAGGCCCGGCCTGCGGCAACTGAACCGAATTTGTTAGCACAGGGAGCCTCCCATGCAGCACGAAGCACATACTCACGGCATCAATATGTCGGCCCTGGGGCGCGATAAACAGAGCCTGAGCCTCGAGCAGGAAACCGTAGCGATTGAAGTACCGGGCCTGAGCCTGTTCTACGGCGAAAAACAAGCGCTGTACGACGTCAGCATGAACATCCCCAAACAGCGCGTGACAGCCTTCATCGGCCCGTCCGGCTGCGGCAAGTCGACGCTGCTGCGTACCTTCAACCGCATGAACGATCTGGTCGACGGCTGCCGCGTTGAAGGCGCCATCAACCTGTACGGCAACAACATCTACCGCAAGGGCGAAGACGTGGCCGAGCTGCGTCGTCGCGTCGGCATGGTGTTCCAGAAGCCGAACCCGTTCCCCAAAACCATCTACGAGAACGTGGTCTACGGCCTGCGTATCCAGGGCATCAACAAGAAGCGCATCCTCGACGAGGCCGTCGAGTGGGCATTGAAAGGCGCCGCACTGTGGGATGAGGTCAAGGACCGCCTGCACGACTCGGCCCTGGGCCTGTCCGGTGGTCAGCAGCAGCGTCTGGTGATTGCCCGTACCATCGCCGTGGAACCGGAAGTGTTGTTGCTCGACGAACCGTGCTCGGCACTCGACCCGATCTCCACGCTCAAAGTCGAAGAGCTGATCTACGAGCTGAAATCCAAGTTCACCATCGTCATCGTGACCCACAACATGCAACAGGCCGCGCGAGTCTCCGACTACACGGCGTTCATGTACATGGGCAAACTGGTGGAGTTCGGCGACACCGATACCCTGTTCACCAATCCGGCGAAGAAGCAGACCGAAGACTACATCACCGGTCGCTACGGCTAGCAGCAGCCCCAAGCCGCAAGTTTCAAGCGGCAAGTAAGCGCGGTTCGGGTACGACAAAAAACAGCTTGCAGCTTGTAGCTTGCAGCTCACAGCGTTTGTGGAGCAAATCATGATTTCGAAGGAAGGCCTCACTCACCACATCTCCCAGCAATTCAACGCCGAGCTGGAGGAGGTGCGCAGTCACCTCCTGGCCATGGGCGGGCTGGTCGAGAAGCAGGTCAACGATGCGGTGACCGCACTGATCGAGGCCGACTCCGGTCTGGCCCAGCAGGTGCGCGAGATCGACGATCAGATCAATCAGATGGAACGCAACATCGACGAAGAATGCCTGCGCATTCTGGCCCGTCGTCAGCCGGCAGCGTCCGACCTGCGCCTGATCATCAGCATCTCCAAATCGGTCATCGACCTGGAGCGTATCGGCGACGAAGCGACCAAGATTGCCCGTCGCGCCATCCAGTTGTGCGAAGAAGGCGAAGCGCCGCGCGGCTACGTCGAGGTTCGCCACATCGGCGACCAGGTGCGCAACATGGTGCGTGACGCCCTGGACGCCTTTGCCCGTTTCGACGCCGACCTGGCCTTGTCGGTGGCGCAGTACGACAAGATCATCGACCGTGAATACAAGACCGCTCTGCGTGAGCTGGCGACCTACATGATGGAAGACCCGCGCTCTATTTCGCGTGTCTTGAGCATCATCTGGGTGTTGCGTTCGCTGGAACGCATTGGCGACCACGCGCGTAACATTTCGGAGCTGGTGATTTACCTGGTGCGCGGCACGGACGTGCGTCACATGGGGCTCAAGCGCATGAAGGAAGAAGTTGAAGGAACAAGCGGTGAAACCGCTAATGTTCCGGGCGATGCTGACGATAAATAAGATTGCCCAAGTGAAGCGCCCGGCCATTTGGCTGGGCGTTTTTGTTTGTGGATGACGAATTCGAAAGCAGCACCCGCGAACGAAAAGTCCGGCGTGACTGAAGGTTTTTGGCAAAGTGCCATCAGCAAAGCGGTATGCTTGCCGGGATTTTTTAAAGGGGTTGTGGATGAGTAAGGTCAGTGTTTTGGTCGTGGACGATGCCTCGTTCATTCGTGACCTGGTGAAGAAATGCCTGCGTAACTATTTCCCGGGCATGCGGATCGAAGACGCGGTCAACGGCAGAAAGGCCCAGGCACTGCTGGCGCGGGAAGCGTTCGACCTGGTCCTGTGTGACTGGGAAATGCCGGAAATGTCCGGTCTGGAGTTGTTGACCTGGTGCCGTGAGCAGGAAAGCCTCAAAGGCATGCCGTTCGTCATGGTGACCAGCCGCGGCGACAAGGAAAACGTCGTCCAGGCCATCCAGGCCGGCGTTTCCGGGTATGTCAGCAAGCCGTTCACCAACGAGCAACTGATCACCAAGGTCAAGCAGGCCCTGCATAAGGTCGGCAAGCTCGATAGCTTGATGAGTACCGCCGCGACCAAGACCAGCTCAGCCTTCGCTAACGACTCCCTGAATGCATTGACGGGCGGCAAGGCTGCCGTCGTCGCGCCGCCTGCACCTGCCCCTGCGGCAGCAGCTGCCCCGTCCCGTGGCGGTCTGCTCAATAACCCGCCCGTCAAGACGCCGGCCGCTGCGGCAGGGGGAGGGCGCGGCCAGGGGCAACTGCGCTTGCCAAGCGGTATCCAGCAATGCGTCATCAAGGCGCTGAGCCTCAAGGAAGCGCTGTTGGTGGTCAAGCGTGCCGAAAGCCTGCCGCAAGTCCTCGATAGCGCCGTACTCGACCTGGAGCAGGGTGATAACGCCGAAACCGCGCGCCTCAATGGCTACCTGCATGCCATCGTCGCCCACGAGCCGAAACCCGACAGCGAATGGCTGCAGCTGACCTTTCGCTTCGTCGATCAGGACGCGCAGAAGCTCGATTACCTCTCCCGCCTGATTGCTCGCGGCACGGCGCAGAAGCACTTCATTCCCGGCGCCTGAGTTGCTGGATAAAGTGTAGGAGCGAGCAAGCTCGCGATGGTCGTCAACGATGACGCGGGGCATCAGACAGCCAGCGTCATCCTTGCGACCATCGCGAGCTTGCTCGCTCCTACAGTCAAAAGTCCCCCTGACCCATCCTTTTTGAAACATCTGTCGACCCCGCAGGTCAATTCCGGCTGCTAGTCTCAAATCCAGGCCTTACTCGACAGAATCCTGCCCATGTTCGCGCGTCTGCTTTTTATCTGCGGTCTGTTGATGGCCTCCGCTTCGGTTATGGCCATGACGATCTACACCTCTACTGACGCCAATGGCGTGGTCTCCTACAGCGATCGCCCTACAAAAGGCTCAAAAGTGTTCGAATTCCGTGATCGGATGGACGAACACCTTGAGCGCCAGGTGTACGTCATCATCACGAAAAAGAATGGTGTGGAGAGCGTCTATGTGCGCAACAACCTTTACGCCCCGGTAGAAATCGAGTTGAGTTTCGCCGGCATGAAGAACGTTAGCGGCGCGCCTGTCGGGACGATCCGGCGAGTGCTACCAGTGCGCAGCAGCATTCGCCTGGCGCAGCTCACGGCGACTCAAGGCTCCCGGCCGCTTGCGTATATCCCCAAACTCAAATTTTCGCTGGGCGATCCGTCAGGGACCACGGCGGCTTATCGCTATCCGCTGCCATGGCGTGGCGGACCGTTTCGCTTGAGCCAGGGCCCCAATGGCCAATACAGCCACTTCGGGCCCAAGGACCGTTACGCCATGGACATCGCCATGCCGGAGGGCACACCGATCATTGCCGCCCGTGGCGGGGTGGTAGTGAAAACCGAGAACAGCCAGACCGGACGCGGTTCCAACCCGGCGGGCAATTTCGTGCGGGTGCTGCACGATGACGGGACCATGGGCGTGTACCTGCACCTGAAAAAGGGCTCGGTTCGTGTTCGTGAGGGGCAGCGGGTATCGGTGGGCAGTGCGCTGGCGCTGTCAGGCAACACCGGCAACAGCACTGGGCCGCATCTGCACTTTGTGGTGCAGCGCAATACCGGGATGGGGCTGGTGTCGATTCCGTACCGGTTCAATCAACCGGTGGGGTCGTTGCCCAACTTTGCGTTGGGCAAGCAGTAATCGGGTGCCTGTTTGGCGTCTTCGCGGTGTAGGAGCGAGCGGTGCGGCGATCCGACTTGCCCGCGAAAGCGGCCTAACGTGGTGCGTTGCTTTCAAAAGCGCCTTCGCCGGCAAGCCTGGCTCCTACAGCGAACCCATTGATGCAGTTCAGATCAATCCAGCATCAACACCTTGGCCAGCACAATCTTCGGGCCTTTCATCTTCTTGATGATGATCCGCAAACCTTCGACTTCCAGCACTTCTTCCTCTTCCGGCACGCGTTTGAGGCTTTCGTAGACCAGCCCGGCAAGCGTTTCGGCCTCGACATGGTCCAGGTCGATGCCCAGCAGTCGTTCGACCTTGAACAGCGGCGTATCGCCACGCACCAGCAGTTTGCCCGGCTGGTAGGCGAGGATGCCGCGCTCGGCCTTGCGGTGTTCGTCCTGGATATCGCCCACCAGCACTTCCAGCACGTCTTCCATGGTCAGGTAGCCGATGATGTTGCCATCGGCCTCTTCGACCACGGCGAAGTGCGAGCCGCCTTTGCGGAACTGTTCCAGCAACTGCGACAACGGCATGTGCCGGGAGACGCGCTCCAGCGGGCGAGTCAGTTCAGCCAGGTTGAACGATTCGGGAATGTGATCCAGGGCTGCCAGTTCCAGCAGCAGGTCCTTGATGTGCAGCAGGCCGACGAACTCCTGGCGCTCGCTGTCGTACACCGGGTAACGGCTGAACTTGTGACGACGGAACATCGCCAGGATTTGCTTGAGCGGTGCGTTGAATTCCAGGGTCACCAGGTCTTCACGGGAGTTGGCCCAGTCCACCACTTCCAGTTCACCCATTTCCACCGCCGAGGCCAGTACACGCATGCCCTGGTCGCTCGGGTCCTGGCCACGGCTGGAGTGCAGGATCAGCTTCAGTTCTTCGCGGCTGTAATGGTGCTCGTGATGCGGACCGGGTTCACCCTGGCCGGCGATACGCAGGATCTGGTTGGCGCTGGCATTGAGCAGGTAAATGGCCGGGTACATGGTCCAGTAGAACAGGTACAGCGGCACGGCTGTCCACAGCGACAGCAGTTCGGGCTTGCGGATGGCCCAGGATTTCGGAGCCAATTCGCCGACCACGATGTGCAGGTACGAAATGACGAAGAACGCGGCGAAGAACGAAATCGCCTTGACCAGTTCGGCGGAATCCACGCCTACGGCACTCAGCACCGGTGCCAGCAGGTGTGCGAATGCCGGTTCGCCCACCCAGCCAAGACCCAGGGAGGCGAGGGTGATCCCCAGCTGGCAGGCCGACAGATAAGCATCGAGTTGACTGTGTACGGTGCGCAGGATGTGCCCGCGCCAGCCATGCTTTTCAGCGATGGCTTCGACCCGGGTCGAGCGCAGCTTGACCATGGCAAATTCCGCCGCAACGAAAAAGCCGTTGAGCAGAACCAGGATCAGAGCAAAAAGAATCATGCCGAAGTCGGCGAAAATTGAAGCGAGGGTCAAACCAGGGGAAGGGTCCATGATGGAGTTTTGCGGATTCCGTCTATTCGAATGAAAAGAAAAAAGTGCGTCTGAAAGGCAGGCGCGAGTCAGCCAATGTAGCGGCTGACCGGGCGATTGACTAGGGGGCGTTCTCAATTAGCTCCCCGGCCGCGGCGGGGAGGCCGATTGAAAACGCCCCCAGGTACCGGTATCAGTCGGCGGTGCTGATGACCCGCGACTTGCTGACCTGGGCAGGGGCGAAATGGCAGGTAAAGGTGCTGCCGTGGCCCGGTACGCTGCTGATCTCCATACGTGCGCGATGACGCAACAGCACGTGTTTGACGATTGCCAGGCCAAGCCCGGTGCCGCCGGTATTGGAGTTGCGGCTGGAGTCGACGCGATAGAAGCGTTCGGTCAGGCGCGGCAGGTGTTTGGCGTCGATGCCGATGCCGGAATCCTGCACGCTCAGGTGTGCGCCGTGCTCATCGCCCCACCAGCGAATGCGGATATTGCCTTCGGCCTGGGTGTATTTGACGGCATTGAACACCAGATTGGAAAACGCGCTGCGCAACTCGGCTTCGCTGCCCTTGAGCAGGATCGTCGGGTCGGCTTCCAGGGAAATGCGCTGGTTTTTCTGTCCCGACAGCTGCTGTGCGTCACTCTTGATCGATTGCAGCAAGGCATCGATGGCCACCGGTTGGTTGTCCGACGGGTAATCGGTGGCTTCCAGTTTGGCCAGCAACAGCAAATCGTTGAGCAGGGTCTGCATGCGCCCGCCTTGTTGCTGCATCTGCTGCAGGGCGCGGCTCCAGCGTGGATTCACTTCTTCGACGTTATCGAGCAGGGTTTCCAGGTAGCCGCAGATCACCGTCAGCGGCGTGCGCAGTTCGTGGGAAACGTTGGCGACGAAGTCCTTGCGCATTTGCTCCAACTGATGGATACGGGTGACGTCGCGTACCAGCATCAGGTGCTCATTGTTGCCGTAACGGGTGATGTACAGCTGAATGCGCATCCGGTCGTTGGTCGGCGAAGGAATTTCCAGGGGTTCGGGATAGCTGTCCTGCTCGAAGTATTCCTTGAAGCGCGGGTGACGTACCAGGTTGGTCACCGGTTGGCCACTGTCCTGGGGAGTCTTGAGCCCCAGCAGGGTTTCGGCGGCGCGGTTCCACCATTCCAGGTTGCCGTCGCTGTCGAGCATCACCACCGCGTCCTTCAATGCGGCGGTGGAGTCCTGAACCCGGTCGATCACCGCCTGCAAACGCCCGCGCACCCTCTGGTCGCGACGTTGCAGGTGGTAGATGCTGTCGAAGACTTCGCCCCACAGACCGTAGCCATCGGGCGGCGCTTCATCGGGTTTGTGCAGGCGAAGCCATTCGTGCAGACGCAGTAGTTGCTTGAGGGTCCAGGCCAGGTAGATGCCCAGTCCCGCAGCGAGGCTCCAGCCGTAGTAACCCGTGATCAAGCCGATGACCAGGCAGCCGGTGACCAGCAGCAGCATGTGGCGAATCAGGGTGCCATGCCAGTTTTGGTTCACTTGAACGCGCGTCCTTGAAAGAAAAACAGCTTCTAGCGCCAAGCCTCGAGCTTCAAGTTCGGGGCGGCTTTGCCTTTAGCTTGCCGCTTGAAACTTGCAGCTCGTAGCTGCCTCAAGCTTTCGTTGAAAAACGGTAGCCGGTACCGCGCACGGTTTGTACCAGATTTTCATAGGCATCGCCGAGGGCTTTGCGCAGGCGACGGATATGCACGTCGACGGTGCGTTCCTCGACATAGACGTTGCCGCCCCAGACCTGATCGAGCAACTGGCCTCGAGTGTAGGCGCGTTCCTGGTGGGTCATGAAAAATTGCAGCAAGCGGTATTCGGTCGGGCCCATTTCCGCCGGTTTGCCATCGATGGTCACGCGGTGGCCGATCGGGTCGAGCAGCAGGCCACCCACCTCGATCGGCGCCTCGCCATCGGTAGGGCCGGCGCGGCGCAGCACAGCCTTGAGGCGCGCGACCAGCTCACGGGGGGAAAACGGCTTGGTGATGTAGTCGTCGGCGCCGACTTCCAGACCCTGGATCTTGTTGTCCTCTTCGCCCTTGGCGGTGAGCATGATGATCGGGATGTCCCCGGTCAGCTCATCGCGCTTGAGACGACGGGCCAGCTCAATGCCGGATGTGCCAGGCAGCATCCAGTCGAGCAGGATCAGGTCGGGTTTGCGGTCGACGATAATGGCGTGGGCCTGCTGGGAGTTTTCTGCTTCCAGGCAGTCATAGCCGGCCATTTCCAACGCAACGGCGATCATTTCGCGAATAGGCGCTTCGTCGTCGACGATCAGAATACTCCTGCCAACCATGCCTTAACCCTCTTGTCATTTAACTGTCTTGCGCCGCATTAGATAACGGAATTATTGCAGTCGTGTGACAGTATTTCAGTCGCCAGCGGTTGTCACGATCCTGAACTAAGCTCTAAGTCCGAACCCTGACAACCACAAACGGAAGGTTTCCATGAATCACATTGCTCAATCCTGGAAGGCTCTGCTGGTCACTGCCGCATTAACGCTGCCGACACTGGCTCTTGCCGACGAACCGGCGATGATGAAAGGCGGGATGATGGTCGATCACAAAGGCATGACGCTGTACACGTTTGACAAGGACTCGGGTGGCAAGTCGATGTGCAACGGCGAGTGCGCCAAGAACTGGCCTCCCTTGATGGCTCCGGCGGGTGCCAAGGCGGAGGGCAAATGGTCAGTCATCAAGCGCGATGACGGCATGATGCAATACGCCTACGACGGCAAGCCGCTGTACACCTTCGTGAAGGACACCAAGCCAGGCGACATGACGGGCGACAAAATGAAGGACGTCTGGCACGTGGTCCACGAGTCGCAGAAGTAATCCTTCAAACCGATATATGCTCCTCGTAGGAGCGAGGCTTGCCCGCGAAGGCGTCCATAAGAACGCGTTCGCGGGCAAGCCTCGCTCCCTCGGAAGGTAATGGCGGGCAGTCCTTGTTCAACGCAATGCGTAATCCAGCACGATCCCGATAAAAATAGCCAAGCCGGCCCAGTGGTTGTGCAAGAACGCCTTGAAGCAGCGCATGCGCTCCTTGTCGCGGGTGTACCAGAACTCCCAGGCAAAGCAACCTGCCGCCACCGCCAGGCCTGCATGGAACCAGCCTCCAAGCTCGAATTTCGACCCCGCCAGCAGCAGGCAACCCAGGGCCAACCCCTGCAGCGTCAAAATGATCACCCGGTCTGCCTCGCCGAACAGAATCGCTGTGGACTTCACGCCGATCTTCAAGTCGTCGTCACGGTCGGTCATGGCGTAATAGGTGTCGTAGCCCACCGTCCACATCAGGTTGGCGATCCAGAGCAGCCACGCCGCCGCCGGCAGCTCCCCGGTCTCGGCGGTGAACGCCATCGGCATGCCCCAGGAGAACGCCGCGCCCAGCACCACTTGCGGGTAATAGGTGTAGCGCTTCATGAACGGGTAGGTGAAGGCCAGTGCCAGCCCGCCCAGTGACAACCAGATCGTCGGGGCATTGGTGCACAGCACCAGCAGGAAGCTCACGCCCATCAGCAGCGCAAAAAACACCAGTGCCTCTTTCGAACTGATCTTGCCGCTGGCCAACGGACGTTGCGCGGTGCGTTTGACGTGCCCGTCGACCTTGCGGTCCGCCCAATCGTTGATCACACAGCCGCCCGCGCGAGTCAGGACCACGCCGAGGACAAAAATCACGATGTTGGCCAGCGATGGCGAGCCTTTGCCGGCAATCCACAGTGCCCACAACGTTGGCCACAACAGCAGATAAATGCCGATCGGCTTGTCCATGCGCGTCAGTTGAATGAAGTCCCAGGCCCGTGGATTCAAGCGGTTGAGGGACTTGAGCAGGCTCTGGTACATCAGCAATTCTCCGGATGGGCGCGAGCGGCATTCCACAGGGTCGGCAGGAAAATTTCGGCAACCAGCACGCTCAAGGTGCCACGGTCGAAGCGCGAACGCCGGCCCCACAGCTCAGGGGCCTGCACTTCAGGTGGCAACCACGCTTGAGGATAGTGGCAAACCTCGATGGCCCGGCGCTGGAAGGCCTGGTCACAGAACAACAGTTCGCCCAGGGAACGGCTGCCCAGTTCGTCCATGTGCAAACCATCGCCCTGCAATGCGCTGCGAGAGGCGACGCTGCGGGCAAACACCCACGCCTGGCCATGCCCGCGCAAATACACCTCGCGCACCCAGCCTTCGCTGCCTTCGACAAGGTCCAGCGCGGCGCATTCATCGGCGCGCAACGTCTGCCAGCCTTCAAATAAAGGCGTGACGCTGAATCCGTCGTTCGACAACCGGGTCAGGCGTCGGGTCAGGGAGCCTTCATCGAATAGCCAGTCGAGGGTAAACGGGTCGGGAAGAGGCGCCAGCAGGCTTTGAGCAAGCCAGAGTGGGGCCGGACGGGGGGATTCTGTGTGTTGCACAATGAGTCATTATTGGCAGCAAAGGAGGCGGCGAGCTTACCATGTCGGCCTATAAATTCGAGTGATACGGCCGGCCGTTGCTCCGAACAGGCTTGCATCTGCCCGGTCCGCTCTATACAAAACGCCTTGAGCCGAACGGCGGCGTTACACCCATTGACCGTTCGAGCCAGTAAAGCCTGAACCCCTGAGGAAGCACCGGAATGAAAAAGTGGCAATGTGTAGTCTGTGGCCTGATCTATGACGAGGCCGAAGGCTGGCCGGATGATGGCATCGCGGCGGGCACACGCTGGGAAGACGTGCCGCAAGACTGGCTGTGCCCGGATTGTGGCGTCGGCAAAATGGATTTCGAAATGATCGAAATCGCTGCTTGATCAACTGAGGAGTAAGGAATGAGTGCACCTGTCGTTATCGTCGGTACCGGGCTGGCGGGTTACAACCTGGCCCGCGAGTTTCGCAAGCTCGATGGTGAAACCCCGCTGCTGCTGATTACCGCCGATGACGGGCGTTCCTACTCCAAGCCGATGCTCTCCACCGGCTTCGGCAAAAACAAGGATGCCGATGGCCTGAGCATGGCTGAACCGGGCGCGATGGCCGAGCAGTTGAAGGCCGAAGTGCGCACCCACACCCGCATCAGCGGCATCGACCCTGGCCACAAGCGTTTGTGGATTGGTGAAGAAGCGGTCCAATACCGCGATCTGATCCTGGCCTGGGGTGCAGAAACCGTGCGAGTGCCCATTGAAGGTGACGCGGCCGATTGCGTGTTCCCCATCAATGATCTGGAAGACTACGCACGCTTCCGTGCGGCGGCGGCCGGCAAGCGTCGCGTGTTGCTGCTGGGGGCCGGGCTGATTGGCTGCGAATTCGCCAATGACCTGAGCCTTGGCGGCTACGAAGTGCAACTGGTGGCGCCGTGCGAACAGGTCATGCCGACCCTGCTGCACCCGGCGGCTGCCGCTGCGGTTCAGGCCGGGCTGGAAAGCCTGGGCGCGCGCTTCCATCTGGGCCCGGTGCTCACTCGCCTGCAGCGCGTCGCCGATGGCCTGGAGGCGCATCTGTCTGATGGGCAGATAATCCTGTGCGACGTGGTGGTTTCGGCCATTGGCCTGCGCCCACGCATCGACATGGCCGCCGCTGCCGGTTTGCAGGTCAATCGTGGCGTGATGGTGGACCGCCACCTGAAAACTTCCCACGCCAACATCTATGCCCTGGGTGACTGCGCCGAGGTCGACGGGCTCAACCTGTTGTATGTGATGCCCCTGATGAGCTGCGCCAGAGCGCTGGCTCAAACCCTCGCCGGCAACCCGACGGCAGTCAGCTACGGCCCGATGCCCATTACCGTGAAAACGCCGGTATGTCCGTTGGTGGTATCCCCGCCGCCTCGGGGTTCGGAAGGTGCCTGGACGGTCGAAGGGCAGGGCGCCGACATCAAGGTGCTGTGCCGCGATGCCAGCGGCAAACTGCTGGGTTATGCCCTGACAGGCGCAGCCGTGATGGACAAACTGGCCCTGAACAAAGAGCTTCCCGCGCTGCTGGCGTAAATAGCGGTCGTTCTGTCGGAATCACCCCCATTTTGCCCGTACAAAGGTCGCGCCGAGACTGGCGCGGCTCTTCGGTGCGTGCCATTCTCACTCCCGTCAGCCGCAGAGTAGAGCACCTGCGGCGCTTTGGGCGCTGCTACGCAGAGAGCAGCACGGAAATAACAACAACAAACCGTCAAAGGGGCTTCACTAATATGCGTAAACCAGAACTCGCCGCAGCCATTGCGGAAAAGGCAGACCTCACCAAAGAGCAGGCCAACCGCGTCCTCAACGCCGTTCTCGAAGAAATCACCGGTGCCCTGCACCGTAAGGACAGCGTGACACTGGTGGGCTTCGGCACCTTCCTGCAACGCCATCGCGGTGCCCGCACCGGCAAAAACCCGCAAACCGGTGAACCCGTCAAAATCAAGGCCAGCAACACCGTTGCCTTCAAACCAGGCAAATCGTTGAAAGACAGCGTCAATCCGTAATTGCGGCGATCTCCTTCCCGGGCAAGGAGGGCCGTAAAAAAATGGGCATACCGATCAAATCGGATGCCCATTTTTTATGCCTGAAACCCCACACCCCCACACCCCACACCCCGCACCGTAGGAGCCAGGCTTGCCGGCGAAGGCGGTTTCACGAATGCCCTGTAGGAGCCAGGCTTGCCGGCGAAAGCGTTTTCACGGACACCTTCGCCGGCAAGCCTGGCTCCTACAGATGCGGGGTGCGGAGTGCGGGGTTATTTGCGGTTCAGCATCACCGGTAACTGCGCCACCAGCTTCGCGTTGTTCAACGGCGCCCGGATAAATCCGCGCTGTGTTCCGTCCGGCCCGATCACGGCGAGATTGCCGCTGTGGTCGACGGTGTAGTTCGCCTTGCTGGTGTCCGCCGGAATGAACGGAATACTCACGGCATTGGCGACTTTTTGCAGTTCGTCGATTGAAGCCGGGGCCAAGCCGATGAACTGCGGGTCGAAGTAACCCAGGTACTGCTTGAGCTGCTTGGGCGTATCGCGGTTCGGGTCGACGCTGACCAGGATGATCTGCAACTTGTCCACAGCCTCCGGTGGCAGTTCGCTCTTTATCTGCCGCAGTTGGGCGAGGGTGGTCGGGCAAACGTCCGGGCAGAAGGTATAGCCGAAGAACAGCAGGCTCCATTTATCCTTGAGCGCGTTGATCGCTACCGGCTGACCGTCCTGATTGGTCATTGTCACGCTCGGCAAGGTACGGCTTTGCGGCAACAGGATGATGCCGGCATCGATCAGCGCAGTCGGGTCGCCCTGGCCCTTGCCGGACAGCACTTTGTTGATGGTCAGGCCCAGGACAAGCGCGATCAGGGCGACAAGGATGAAGACGGTTTTCTGGGTTCGAGTCATAGATTCAACATCAGGTAGTGGTCAACGAGCAGGGCGATGAACAGCAGGAACAAGTAATAAATAGAGTACTTGAAGGTGTTGATCGCCGCGTGCGGCCGAGTGCCACGGTACAGCACCACGGCCCATTGCAGGAACTTCGCGCCCAGGCCAACGGCGCAGGCCAGATAGAGCAGGCCACTCATGTGGATCGCATAGGGCATCAGGCTGACGGCCAGCAGCACGCCGGTATAAAGCAGGATGTGTACCTTGGTGTAATGCTCGCCATGGGTCACCGGCAGCATCGGAATATCGGCCTTGGCGTATTCCTCTTTGCGGTGAATGGCCAGTGCCCAGAAGTGCGGCGGGGTCCAGGCGAAGATGATCAGCACCAGCAACAGCGGTTCGGCGCCCAGATGACCGGTGGCGGCCGTCCAGCCAAGCAGGGGCGGGGCCGCGCCGGCCAGACCGCCGATCACGATGTTCTGTGGTGTGGCGCGCTTGAGAAAGCCGGTGTAGACCACCGCATAGCCGAGCAGTGAGGCGAGGGTCAGCCATGCCGTCAGCGTATTGGTGAAGGCCAGCAACAACGCCTGGCCGAGCAGCGCCAGCACCAGCGCGAAGGTCAGTGCGGCAGCGGGGGATACGCGCCCTTCGGCCAATGGCCGTTTGTGGGTGCGGGCCATGACCGCATCGATCCGTCGATCCACCACATGGTTCACCGCTGCCGCGCCACCCGCACACAAGGCAATGCCCAGGTTGCCGAACACCAGCACGGTCCACGGCACCCCGGCGCGAGTGGCGAGGAACATTCCTGCCAGTGAGGTGATGAGCATCAGCACCACCACTTTCGGCTTGGTCAGTTCCAGATAGTCACGCCAGATGGCCTGGTCGTGACGCTCGCCAATCAGAATCGCCATGGCAGCTCTCCTTTCAGGGTGATAGGCGCGGCGGAATGTTTACGCGGGCTGAAACGCCAGCGCGCGGGCTGCTTTACCCGAACCAGGCTGGTTCGTGCGTGATAGTTGACCAGCACCATCGTCAGCAGCAGGGCCGCGCCTCCGGCGTTGTGTGCGACGGCCACTGGCAGCGGCAGATGAAACAATACGTTGCTGATGCCCAGGGAAATCTGCGCTGCAAGGGCAACCAACACGAGCCCGGCCAGACGTGTCATGCCGACTACCTTCAATTGCCAGGCCAGGCCGAGCAGCACCAGGGTCACCAGCAAGGCGCCGATGCGGTGAGTCAGGTGAATCGCGGTGCGGGCATCGCTGTCCAGTTGCCCGCCGAGGTAGTTCGGGCCGATGTGCTGCGTCAGGTGAAAGCCGTTGGCGAAGTCGGCAGCGGGCAGCCATTGGCCATGGCAGGTGGGAAAGTCGATGCACGCCACGGCGGCATAGTTGGAGCTGACCCAGCCGCCAAGGGCGATTTGCCCGATCACCAACAGCAGCCCGGCGGTCGCCCAGTACTGCAAGCGACGTGGCACCGTCAGCGCCGGCAGTACGCCGGACAGGCGCAGGGTCAGCAGGAACAACAGGCTCAAGGTGGCAAAGCCGCCGAGCAAATGCCCGGTCACCACCTGCGGCCAGAGCTTGAGTGTCACCGTCCACATGCCGAACGCCGCTTGAGCGAACACGACACCGAGCAGGAACAACGGCAGCTTTACCGGTTGCCCAGGGTGCCGACGATGGACCCAGGCGCGACCGGCGAGCAGGCAAATCAACAGGCCAAGGGTGCCGGCGAAGTAGCGGTGGATCATTTCGTTCCAGCCCTTGTGGGCTTCCACCGGGGCGTCCGGGAAATGCAGCTCGGCATGGGCCAGCTGGGCTTCGCTCTTGGGCACGCTGATAAAACCGTAGCAGCCGGGCCAGTCCGGGCAGCCGAGACCGGCGTGGGTCAGCCGGGTATAGGCGCCGAGCAACACCACAATCAGTGCCAGCAGGGTGGCAAACAGCGCGAGGCGAAATCCAGGTTTGGCCATGACGATGCCCTTATCCGATGTTCGACAGTTTCAACAGATGACGCAGGTCGTTGAGCAGATCCTTGCCGTTGACCGATGGCGCATAGCGCAGCACCAGATTGCCGTGGGGATCGATAATCCAGAGCTGCGGTAAAGCCTTGTCTGCATCCCCGGCGTGTTTCTGGAAGGCGTTGAAGGTGGTCAGGTCCAGCGGATAGCGTTGCAACTGCGGGTATTCGCGGGTCAGCTTGGCGTCGTAGTCCGCACTGAACGGTTGTGCCGCGGCGATTGCATGGCTGGCCCGACCGGCATCGCGGCCCAGGCCAATCTGGATCTGCCGCGCCAGGTACACCAGTTGCTGACAGTCCACGGCACATTCCCTGGGGGCGGTGACCAGCAACTGCCAGCGCTGTTCATCGGTCTGCACGCCAAGGTCGGCACGGGTCTGGCCGTTGCCGATCAGTTCACCGTGATAACTGCGGCCCTCCGGTACCCAGAACTGCAATTTGTACATGCCGGTGGCGAGGATCATCGGCCCGACTACCCCGAACAGGATCAGCAGCAGCTGCAAACGTCCCTTGCGCCGGCTCACCGGCGGTTTTGCCTCAGACATGCTGGGTGGATTCATGGCCGCTCCCATGGTGTTTCTCCTTTGCGTTATGCCAGCCGAGGTAGAGGTAAAGACCGAACAGGGCGATCGCCATGGCGAACCACTGCACGGCATAAGCGATGTGTTTTTCCGGGCCCATGGCAACGACCGGCCAATCGGCCTGGTACGTGGCGGGGCCGGGTTCTGCGCGTAATTCGTAGGCAAAGCCTTTGCGCTCCAGAGCGGTCCAGAGCGTGCCGGGGTCGACGGCTGTCAGCAGTTTCGGCCAGGTACTGGTGCTGGGGTCGGCATGCAGCTGGAAGGTTGCGCCGGGTGCGACATAGACCCAGGCGTCGAGGCTCAGGGCGTCGGTCGGCGTGGTGAATTGTGGCGGTGTGCGCCTGTCCGGCCATGGCAGCCAACCACGGTTGACCAGCAGCCAAAGCCCTGTCGCCTGATCCTGGAACGGTTGCAGCAGCTCGACCCCTACCTTGCCGCCACGCTGACGGTTGTCCAGCAACAGACTGTGGACCGCATCGAAGCGGCCGTGCAGCAGAACCCTGCGGAACGCCGGGTCGGTGCTGTGTTGCAATTCGACGCTGGCCATCGGCTCGGCGGCCCGGCGCTCGGCGTAGCTTTGCAGCAGCGCGCTTTTCTCTGCGCCCCGGCTCAATTGCCAGAACCCGAGCGACACCAGCAGCGGCAACAGCAGTGCCACCGCCAGGCTCGGTACGATGCCTGGCCGGAAGCGCTTCATGGCGCGGCCGAAAAGTCGTTCAGTGCGATAGCTATACTCAAGTGCATCGCTTGTCCCCCCGGAGTTTCACCATGCTCAAGGCAGCTATCGTCCTGATGCTGATTGCCACGGTTGTCAGCCTGTTCAGCGGCCTGTTTTTTCTGGTCAAGGACGAGAGCAGCTCAAACCGCCTCGTCATTGCCTTGAGTGTCCGTGTGACCCTGGCCGCCATTACCGTCGGCTTGATTGCCTGGGGCTTTTTCAGCGGCCAGTTGGTGTCGCATGTGCCTTGGTAACTGTAGGAGCGAGCACGCTCGCGATGGGCGCCAACGATAACGCTGGCTGTCTGGATGCCCGCGTTGTATGGATTACCATCGCGAGCATGGCTCGCTCCTACAGCACGTAGACGAAAACGAACAACCCGATCCACACCACATCCACGAAGTGCCAATACCAGCTCGCCGCCTCGAAACCGAATTGGTGATCGGCGTCGAAGTGCCCGCGCATGATCCGCATCAGCATCACGAACAGGATGAGCGTGCCGATGGTCACGTGCGCGCCGTGGAAGCCGGTGAGCATGAAGAACGTGGCGCCGTAGATGCCCGAACCGAGGGTCAGGCCCAGTTCGTGGTAAGCGTGGATGTACTCCTTGGCCTGGAAGGTGAGAAAGGCGCAGCCCAGCAACACGGTGATCAGCAGCCAGAGCTTCAGCGCACCGCGATGACCCTTTTTCAAGGCATGGTGGGCGATGGTCACGGTGACGCTGGAGCTGACGAGCAGTACGGTGTTGAGCAGCGGCAACCCCCAGGGGCTGATGACTTCCTTGGGTGGCGGGAACAGTTTGGAGTCGGGGTTGTTCAACAGCGGCCAGGTGAACTGGAAGTTTGGCCACAGCATGTGGGCAATGCCTTTGGCGCCTTCGCCACCCAGCGCCGGGCCGGCAATGTGGCGCACATAAAACAGCGCGCCGAAAAAGGCGATGAAGAACATCACCTCCGAAAAAATGAACCAGCTCATGCCCCAACGGAAGGAGCGATCCATCTGCGCACTGTACAGGCCGGCGCGGCTTTCCTTGATGACCGTACCGAACCAGCCGAACAGGATGTAGGCCAGCAACAGTCCGCCAACGAAAAAGATCAGCGGACCATGGGAGTTCGGGTGCGCGGCCTTCAGATCGTTGAACCAGGTGCCCAGGCCGAACATGGTGGTGAACATGCCGACCGTGGCAATGATCGGCCATTTGCTCTGGGCCGGAACGTAATAATGCTCATGAGTTGCCATTTATTGTTCTCCTTATCGGGCACGCTCAACCGCCAGTGTTTACTGCGACCGGTGGATGTCGGGCGGTGATATCGAACAGCGTGTAGGACAGCGTCAGGTGCTTCACATCCTTGGGCATGTCACGGTCAACGATGAAGCGGACCGGCATCTCGATCTGCTGACCGGGCTGCAGCACTTGCTGGGTAAAGCAGAAGCACTCGGTCTTGTGGAAAAACGCCGCTGCCGTACTGGGGGCGATGCTTGGCACGGCCTGGGCACTCATGGGGCGGTCGGTCGGGTTGCGCGCGATGAAAATCATCTCGTTCACCGCCCCTGGGTTGGCCGTCAGTTCATCGTGCTTGGGGTAAAACTCCCAAGGCATGTCCACCGAATTGGTCGTTAAAAACTGCACGCGAACCTGCCGCGAGCTATCGACGACTTGTTCGCCCTCGTACTGTCCGGCGGTCTTGCCGTTGATACCAAATGCCTTGCACATCACGTCGTAGATCGGCACCAGAGCGAACCCGAAAACAAACATTGCGACCACCACCAGCAGTAGACGGCTGACCAGTTTCTTCATCGAAATCGAGTCAGCCATGGCTTCGATTCCCTGTAGGAGCGAGCACGCTCGCGATGGACGACAGAACACCGCGGGGCGTCAGACAGCCAACGTTATCGTTGACGACCATCGCGAGCATGCTCGCTCCTACAGAGGTGGTGTTCATTTCACTTCCGGCGGCGTGGTGAAGGTGTGGTAAGGCGCCGGTGATGGGATGCTCCATTCCAGGCCTTCGGCCCCATCCCACGGTTTGGCCGGTGCAGGGGGGCCGCCACGAATGGTCTTGATCACGATGAACAGGAAGAACAGCTGCGTGGAGCCGAACAGGAACGCACCGATCGACGACACCATGTTGAAGTCGGCGAATTGCAGGTTGTAGTCGGGAATTCGCCGTGGCATGCCTGCCAGCCCCACGAAGTGCATCGGGAAAAAGGCCATGTTCATGCCGATGAACGACAGCCAGAAGTGCAGCTTGCCGAGGGTTTCGTCGTACATGTGGCCGGTCCATTTCGGCAACCAGTAGTAGGCCGAGGCGAAAATCCCGAAGATGGCGCCCGGCACCAGTACGTAGTGGAAGTGGGCGACCACGAAGTAGGTGTCCTGGTACTGGAAGTCCGCGGGGGCAATGGCGAGCATCAGCCCGGAGAAGCCGCCGATGGAAAACAGGATCACGAACGCCACCGCGAACAGCATCGGCGTTTCGAAGGTCAGCGAACCCTGCCACATGGTGCTCGCCCAGTTGAACACCTTCACCCCGGTCGGCACCGCGATCAGCATGGTGGCGTACATGAAGAACAGTTCGCCCACCAGCGGAATACCCACCACGAACATGTGGTGAGCCCAGACAATGAACGACAGGAACGCGATGCTCGCCGTGGCGTAGACCATCGAGGTGTAGCCGAACAGCGGCTTGCGCGAGAACGCCGGGATGATCGAGCTGACGGCGCCGAAGGCCGGCAGGATCATGATGTACACCTCGGGGTGGCCGAAGAACCAGAACACATGCTGGAACAGCACCGGGTCACCCCCACCGGCGGCACTGAAGAAACTGGTGCCGAAGTGAATGTCCATCAGCATCATCGTCACGCAACCGGCCAGTACAGGCATCACTGCGATCAGCAGGAATGCGGTGATCAGCCAGGTCCAGACGAACAGTGGCATTTTCATCAGCGTCATGCCGGGGGCGCGCAGGTTGAGGATGGTGGCGATCACGTTGATCGCCCCCATGATCGAACTGATCCCCATCATGTGGATGGCGAAGATGAAGAACGTCACGCTTGCCGGTGCGTAGGTGGTCGACAGCGGCGCATAGAATGTCCAGCCGAAATTCGGCCCGCCGCCCGGGGTGAACAGGGTCGACACCAGCAGCAGGAACGCCGCCGGCAGCAGCCAGAAGCTGAAGTTGTTCATACGCGGCAACGCCATGTCCGGCGCGCCGATCATCAAGGGAACCATCCAGTTGGCGAGGCCGACGAAAGCCGGCATGACCGCACCGAAGACCATCACCAGACCGTGCATGGTGGTCATCTGGTTGAAGAACGCTGGTTCGACGATCTGCAGTCCCGGCTGGAACAGTTCGGCGCGAATCACCATCGCGAACGAGCCGCCGAGCAGGAACATGGAAAACGCGAACCACAGGTACAGCGTGCCGATATCCTTGTGGTTGGTCGTCAGCACCCAGCGCATCAGGCCTTTGGCAGGGCCGTGGGCGTGGTCGGCATGACTGTGGTCATCGATGACGGCGCTCATGGCCTGTCTCCTGTCAACGGATGGGCTGGGCGGGTCGGGGCGCATTGCCCCGACCGGTTCCTTGATTGCGCAATAGACCGGGTCATTTGCTTTCCGCCTGTTTCAGCTCCAGCACTTCTTTTGGCGTGACCATGTCGCCTTTGTTGTTGCCCCAGGCGTTACGTTCGTAGGTCACGACCGCCGCGATATCGACTTCCGAAAGCTGCTTGCCGAATGCCGCCATGGCGGTACCTGGCTTGCCGAAGAACACGCGGTGCAAGTGATCGGCCTTCGGCCCGGTCGCAATCGGCGAGCCTTTGAGCGCCGGGAACATGGGCGGCAGCCCCTGGCCTTCGGCCTGGTGACAGGCGACGCAAGTGGTGTGGTAGATCTTGTCGCCGCGCTCCTTGAGCTCCTCGAGTGTCCATTCCTTGGTCGTCAGTTCCTTGAGTTGCGCGACTTCAGCCTTGCGTTCGCCGAGCCATTTTTCGTAATCGGCCTTTTCCTTGACCTCGACCACGATCGGCATGAACCCGTGGTCCTTGCCGCACAACTCGGCGCACTGGCCGCGGTAGATGCCGGGTTTTTCAATACGGGTCCAGGCTTCGTTGACGAACCCCGGAATCGCATCGCGCTTGACCGCGAAGGCCGGCACCCACCAGGAGTGGATGACGTCGGCGGACGTCACGAGGAAGCGTACCTTGGCGCCGATTGGCAGCACCAAAGGCTTGTCGACCTCAAGCAAGTAGTGCTCGCCCTTGGCTTCCTTGTTATGGATCTGTTCGGTGGGAGTGGTCAGGTTGCTGAAGAACTCGACGTCCTGGCCCAGGTATTTGTAGTGCCACTTCCACTGATATCCGGTGATCTGGATATCGATGTCCGGCTCGCTGGCGTCGTACATCTTGATCAGGGTGGCGGTTGCGGGAATGGCCATGACCACCAGAATCACGAAGGGCACGATGGTCCAGAGGATCTCGACCGTGGTGCTTTCGTGGAATCTTGCCGCCACTTGCCCGGTCGAGCGGCGGTGCAGAATCATCGACCAGAACATGGCGCCAAAGACGATGAGGCCGATCACTACACAGATCCAGAAAATGGTCATGTGCAGGTCAAATACAGCGTGACTGATTTCAGTCGCTCCAGGCGCCATATTCACAGTCCAGGCCGCTTGCGCCTGGCTGAAAATCGACCACAACAGGAGGCCCATCCAGACGTGTGGATGTCGCATCATTGCGGGTTCCCCTTATCGTTCTTGTTATCCCGTAGGCGCAACGCCTGCGGCAAGGGAGCGGCTGCATCAGACTACGAACTTGAATTGCCGGGCCTTGCTGCAAAAGCAGTCGGGCATCATCAGCTAACTCCATTCATGAGCGAGTATAGACAGCGACTTCCACCTCGCAATGTGAAGGCGTAAATCATCTGAAACAGCATTAACTTGCATTGCAGGTCACGAATGGAGAAGGATGCAGACGAGTGGTGGCAAACCGATATAACGGGGGCGTCTCAAGGATGAAACAATTATGACAAATGCGTCTTAGCATTTTTCGTAAGCCAGCTAAGTTATGTCTTCCCTATTTCATTGCCTTTGTTTCCTGGAGTATTCATGAACACCGCCGCATTGCGCGAGCAGATCCAAAAAGCCCAGCAACATGAAGCCGAGACCAACCTGCTGACCCGTCAGCTGGAAACCAAACTGCCTCATCTGCACCGTGCGATCCAGTTACCGGAGGCTGATGCCAAAGGTGTCCTGGCGCGTTTCGTTGCCGCTTATATCGATGAAGTTCCTGATCTGCTGGATGCAGCCAATGAAGTCGCAAGGGAAGCGGGTATCGAGTCACAGATCAAACCGGTGCTGAAAATCGCCGAGCAGTATTTCCTCCAGCCGCCGGCGATCATGGCCGGGCACGTCGGGCTTGATAGCCTGCTGGACGAGGCCTATCTCGCGCACCGTTTTGTCGAAGAGGTCAACGACCTGTACATCAAGCATTTCGGCCAGCCACTGATCCCCCTGGACATGACGGTCGCCAATCTGATTGCTCACCAGTTGATCGGTGAGGAATTTGCCAACCAACTCGATGAAGTGGTGCATCACGCCTTTGACGAGATGCTCAACGAAGAAACTTTCGCGCTGGAGTCGGTAGAAACCTACCGCGAGAAACTCAGCAGCCCGGACACCGGTGCCGCCTGGAAGCGCTGGCCGTGCATGTCCCGCCGTTTGGGCGTGGGACTGGCACTGGCCTGATCCCTGCGTCCCCTGTAGGAGCGAGCATGCTCGCGATGGTCGCCAACGATAACGCGTGTTTACTGGATAAACGCAGCGCTCTTGAATCCATCGCGAGCAGGCTCGCTCCCACAAGGAAGATTCAGAAGCGCGCTTTGGGCGTCGCCACGGGAATCGGCTGGCTGCCGTCGAGCGGCAGGAAACGACCCTGATCTGCGTCGTAGGCTTTGATCTTGCTGGTTTCGATGTCGTAGACCCAGCCATGGATGAACAGGTGACCGTTCGCCATGCGCGAGGCTACCGAGGGATGGGTGCGCAAGTGCTGCAGTTGAGCGATGACATTTTCCTCGGTGAGGACGTGCATGGTTTCGCTTTCGTTGGTGCAGTTGCAGTTGTCGTGCACCATGGTCTTAGCCACTTCCGCATGTTGCAGCCAGGCTTTGACCGTGGGCATCTTTTCCAGGGTGTGGGGGTTGAGCACCGCACGCATCGCACCGCAGTCGGAGTGGCCGCAGATGATGATGTGCTTCACGCCCAGTGCCAGCACCGCATACTCGATGGCGGTGGAAACGCCGCCGTTCATCTGACCGTACGGTGGGACAACGTTGCCGACGTTGCGGGTCACGAACAGATCGCCCGGCGAACTGTGGGTAATCAGCTCCGGTACGATGCGCGAGTCGGCGCAGGTAATGAACATCGCCCGTGGCTGTTGGGCCGTGGCGAGTTTCTTGAAGAGCTCTTCCTGTTGGGGAAAGACCTCATGATGAAAATGCAAAAAGCCGTCAACGATATGCTTCAGCGCTGCTTCGGCAGTTTCCGCCTGGGGTTGGGCGGATGCCGGTGCAGCCAACGGCTGTTTATCCTTGTCACTCATGATTCATCCTCTTGGGCGGGCTCAGGGGGGTATCCCGTGTTGTCCGGTTGAAGCCAGTGGCTGGTTAAAAAACATTCAGGTCAAAAAGTAGACCCGTCAGTCACTCGATGAGCAAGGTAGCTGCCGAATCTTGACTCACACTAAATCAAGCGCTCTAGACTTTTTGTTACAGGTCACAAAAACGTGACCAGCCTAAAGCGTGCACGGGGTTCCCAACACTCAACGTTAGGCCAATTGTCCTTAAATCAACGACATTTGGCGACCCGGCGGACAAAAGGCTTCGCAGTCCAGATTGAAGCCTTCCCGACGATTGAGTCCCAGACGCTTGATGGTTTTGGCAAAGCGTTGCGCCAGGAGTTCGGCAAAGGGCCCTTCGCCTCGCATCCGCGCGCCGAAGCGGCTGTCGTAGAGCTCGCCGCCCCGACTCTGACGAATCAGGCTCAGCACATGGGCTGCCCGTTGCGGATAGTGGTCGGCCAGCCACTGTTCGAACAGCGGGGCCACTTCCAGCGGCAGGCGCAGCATCATGTAGGTCGCACTTTGCGCCCCAGCCGAATGGGCCTCGATCAGCAGGCTTTCCAGCTCGCTGTCATTGATCATCGGAATCATCGGTGAACAAAGCACGCCGACCGGGATCCCTGCATCGCGCATGACCCTGATCGCCCGCAACCTGGCCTTGGGCGCTGCGGCGCGCGGCTCGAGGATGCGTTTGAGTTCGTCGTCCAGCGTGGTCAGGCTGATCATGACCGCCACCAGCCGATGCTGGGCAAGTTCGGCCAGCAGGTCCAGATCGCGGAGTATCAGCGAACCCTTGGTGACGATGGTCACCGGATGCCGGTAGCGCAGCAGTACTTCAAGGGTTTGACGGGTGATTCGGTATTCGCGCTCGATCGGTTGGTAGGGGTCGGTATTGGAGCCAAGGTTGATGGGCGCGCATTGATAACCGCGTTTGGACAGTTGTTCTTCCAGCACATCCACGGCGTTGGTCTTGGCGATCAGCTTTGTCTCGAAATCCAATCCGGGCGACAGGTCCCAATAGGCGTGGCTGGGCCGTGCATAGCAGTAGATGCAGCCGTGCTCGCAGCCACGGTAAGGGTTGATCGAGCGATCGAAGGGCAGGTCCGGTGAATTGTTGCGGGTAATGATGGTTTTTGCCGTCTCGATGCGCACCTCGGTGCCCTGGGTCATCGGCGCTTCCTGATACCAGCCATCGTCCTCGGCCACCGAATGGCTGGGCGCGAAACGGTTGTGCGGGTTGGTCGCGGTGCCGCGGCCGCGTGGGGGCAATGGCGTGTGCATGAGGAGGATTCTTTTACTGTATGCGCATACAGTATCCGGGTGATCGATTCTTGGCCAGTGCCGTTCGGCACCTTCTGCATTCCTGCTATGAAAGGATCAATAACAGGCAACCATCAGACACATTTACAGGCTGGTTGATAGGGCGAGGCCGTGGTTATTATTTTTTTGCTTTAACAATAACCATCTATATTGATTAAAAGGATTTAGTTATGTCGATATTTAATCAGCGCGGCATCTTTCTGCAAAAACTTGGGCCAACTTCGGTCAATCCACATGAAGTTCGAGTGTCGATGCAATTTGCCCTGAAAGAGGAGGGGTGGGATGTCGAAAATTCGTTGCCTACGCAGACACTGCTTGATTCCAGCACAGTTACGGCAGTTTCCAGTGATGGTGGCCGGACCTTCCGTATTGGCAATGTAAATAACGATGTTAATGGTGATGGCAATATCAATGCCGGTGACAAGGCCGAACTTATAGCGTTGGCCAAAGCTTACGCCAATATTGAAACGCCTTAATCTGGCAAAGGCATGAACATTCAGCTGAGTCAATCAGGCAAGGTTGAATTACTCAGTCTTTTATATCGGCCTTGTCGGAATCTTCTTCTGTCTTACCGGTTCAAAAAAGCGTTATTCACATTTCTTTGACAGACGACTCACAGGCCTTTGACCGCTCAGGGTTCAATCTGGACGACAACATCCGGATTTACCCTGCACGGTCACCTGAGTATGTCTCTACTGCGTTTGATCCCTGCGATGTGCTTGTCGCTGGTCGCATGTCTCAACCCGATTCCGGTCTTCGCTGACGACTCCGGCTCGACTCGCCCCATGGAGTGGGCTCAGCCGGTCGAGGCGCAATACAAACTTTTCCAGATGTCGCCGACGCTTTACCGCAGTGCGCTACTCGACCGTGGGACAGTACCGACACTGGAAAAGCTCAAGGTCGCCACCGTGATCAGTTTTCTGCCGGAACCGGACTCTCGCTGGCTGAGCAAACCGGATATCGCCCAGATTCAATTGCCTTTTCGCACAAGTCATGTGGATGACGCCGATGTCCTCAAGGCACTGCGCGCCATTCAATCCGCCGAAGCCAGAGGTCCGGTACTGATGCACTGCAAGCATGGTTCTGACCGTACCGGCCTGATGGCGGCCATGTACCGTGTGGTGGTGCAGGGTTGGAGCAAGGAAGACGCCTTGAATGAAATGACCCAGGGCGGCTTTGGTGACAGCACCCGTTTCAAGGACGGCGTGCGTTACATGATGCGCGCGGATGTCGACAAGCTGCGTACAGCGTTGACCAATGGTGATTGCAGCACCAGCCCGTTCGCGGCGTGTTCGATGAAGAGCTGGTTCCAGTCGGCCAATCTCCCGTAAGTGAACCTTCCACTGCATTGCACAGTGGAAGGTTGGCCAGACTGATCAGTGCTGCTCGTCAGGTTTTTTCTTCAGCTTCGGGTTCGGAAAAAACTGCACGGCCTGAACCTTCGTATCCGGTGCTTTCACCACAGGTTTGTTGACCCGCGTGCCCAATTCCTTGGGCACCGACAGGCCTTGTTCATTCAGCGTATCGGAGTAACCACAGGCCACGCACTCGCGATGTGGCACGTTGTCTTCGCTCCACATCATCAACTTGTCCGGCTCGCTGCAAGCCGGGCAAACCGCGCCAGCGATAAAGCGTCGCTTGGTAATCACAGGACCCTCGCTCATGCTGCCGCGCCCTCGCTCAGGCCGCTGTGACGCAGGAGTGCATCGATCGACGGTTCGCGGCCGCGGAAGTCGACGAACAGTACCATCGGCTCCTGCGAGCCGCCGCGCGCCAGAATGGCTTCGCGGAAGGCACGACCGGTCTGGGCATTGAGCACGCCTTCTTCTTCGAATTTCGAGAAGGCATCGGCCGACAGCACTTCAGCCCACTTGTAGCTGTAGTAACCGGCCGCATAACCGCCGGCGAAGATGTGGGCGAAGCTGTTGGGGAAGCGGTTGTAGGCCGGCGGACGCATCACCGAAACCTCATCGCGTACCCCTTCCAGAACCTGCAGCACACTGCGACCGTCACCATGGGTGGCGTGCAGTTCGAAGTCGAACAACGAAAACTCCAGTTGGCGCACCATCATCAGGCCGGACTGGAAGTTCTTCGCCGCGAGCATTTTCTGCAGCAGGTCCTGAGGCAATGGCTCGCCGGTTTCATAGTGACCGGAAATCAGCGCCAGGCCCTCAGGTTCCCAGCACCAGTTCTCCATGAACTGGCTCGGCAGTTCGACCGCGTCCCAGGCCACGCCGTTGATGCCGGATACGCCGGCGTGTTCGACGCGGGTCAACAGGTGGTGCAGGCCATGACCGAATTCGTGGAACAGGGTGGTGACTTCATCGTGGGTCAGCAGTGCAGGCTTGCCGCTGTCGGCCGGCGTGAAGTTGCACACCAGGTTGGCCACCGGGCTTTGCAGTACGCCACCGGCGGTGCGGCGACGGTCGCGGGCGCCGTCCATCCAGGCGCCGCCACGTTTGTTGGCGCGGGCGTAAAGGTCGAAGAAGAAGCGACCGACGTGCTGGCCGTTTTCCTTGATTTCGAACAGGCGTACATCCGGGTGCCAGGTATCGAAACCTTTCTGCTCGGCGATCTCGATGCCGTACAGGCGTTGCACGATAGCAAACAGACCGCTCAGCACTTTATCGATCGGGAAGTAGGCGCGCAGGGCTTCCTGGGCAACGCTGTAGCGTTGCTCGCGGAGTTTTTCGCCATAGAACCCGCTGTCCCAGCTTTGCAGGTCCGGGCAACCTTGCTCGGCAGCGTAGGCCTTGAGCTGTTGCAGATCCTGGGCGGCGAACGGTTTGCTGCGCTTGGCCAGGTCGCGCAGGAAACTGAGCACCTGATCGCTGGATTCGGCCATTTTGGTCGCCAGGCTCAACTCCGAGAAGCTGGCGAAACCCAGGAGTTTTGCCAGTTCCTGACGCAGGTCGAGGATTTCTTCCATGACCGGACCATTATCGTTCTGGCCGGCATTCGGGCCCTGGTCCGAGGCGCGGGTGCAGTAGGCGGCGTAGACCTCCTCACGCAGGGCGCGGTCGTGGGCGTAGGTCATCACCGCGTAGTAGCTGGGGAACTCCAGGGTGATGAGCCAGCCTTCGAGGCTTTTGGCCTGGGCAGCGGCAGCCATTTGCGCCTTGGCCGAATCGGTCAGGCCGGCGAGGGCGGCTTCATCGGTGATGTGTTTGGTCCAGGCCTGGGTTGCATCGAGCAACTGGTTGGAAAAACGGCTACCCAGCTCGGACAGCTTGCTCTGCACTTCGGCGTAACGCTTCTGTTCGGCTTCCGGCAGGTCGATACCCGACAAACGGAAATCGCGCAGGGCGTGTTCCAGGATAGTTTTCTGCCCCACATCGAAGCTGGCGGCTTCCGGGCTGTTGGCCAGGGCTTCATAGGCCTGGAACAGTTCACGGTTCTGGCCCATCTCGGTGGAGTAGGCGCTCAGAGCCGGCAGGCAGGACTCGTAGGCTTCACGCAGCTCGGCGCTGTTGCAGACGGCATTCAGGTGGCTGACCGGGCTCCAGGCCGCACCCAGACGGTCGTTGAGTTCGTCCATCGCCAGCACCAGGCCGGCCCAGGTCGGTTGTTTGCCCTGGGTCTTGAGAATTTCGACAATGGCGGCGCGGTTGTCGGCCAGGATCTTTTCAATGGCCGGTTGCACATGTTCGGCACGGATCGCGGAGAACGGCGGCAGGTCGTAGGGCTGCAAAAGAGGGTTGTTCACGCTCACGGATGGCACCTTGGCTGGAGAAACATGCAGCCATCTTAATTACAATCGACGCTCACCGCAGCTATCACCGACAGAGAGAAACCCTATCGTGAACCTTCGCAAATACCAGAATCACACGCCCAAGCTCGGCAAGGGTGCCTTTGTCGACCGCTCGGCGGTGGTGATTGGCGACGTGGAAATCGGCGAAGACAGTTCGGTATGGCCGCTGACGGTCATCCGCGGTGACATGCACCGCATCCGCATCGGTGTGCGCACCAGCGTGCAGGATGGCTGTGTCTTGCACATCACTCATGCCGGACCCTTCAATCCCGACGGCTTTCCCTTGCTGATCGGCGATGATGTGACCATCGCGCACAAAGTCATGCTCCATGGCTGTACTGTCGGCAACCGGGTATTGATTGGCATGGGCAGCATCGTGATGGACGGCGCGGTGGTTGCCGACGATGTCATCATCGGCGCCGGCAGCCTGGTGCCGCCGGGTAAACATTTGGAAAGCGGTTTCCTGTATGTCGGTAGCCCGGTGAAGCAGATCCGGCCACTGACCGACAAGGAGCGGGCCTTTTTCACCTATAGCGCGACCAATTACGTGAAGCTCAAGGATCTGCACCTGGCCGAAGGCTACGACCGGACTCATCCCTGATAACGCGACTGCCCAGGAATTTTCATGCACTACCAAACCGTTCTATTCGACCTCGACGGCACCCTGACCGACCCGCGCGAAGGCATCACCCGTTCGATCCAGTTTGCCCTGGGCAAGCTCGGCATCGATGAACCCGACCTGAGCAAGCTCGAACACTTCATCGGTCCGCCGTTGTTGCAAGCATTCATGCAGTTCTACGGCTTTGACGAAGCGAAGGCCTGGGAGGCGGTCAATTTTTATCGCGAGCGCTTCAAGGTCACCGGCCTGTACGAAAACCGTGTATTCGATGGTGTCATGCCGCTGCTGGAAACCCTCGGCGGACAAGGTCGGCAGCTGTACATCGCGACGTCCAAGCCATGGGTCTTCGCCAGGGAAATCGCCCGTCATTTCGACTTCGCCAAACACTTCAAGGTGATCTATGGCAGCGAGCTGGACGGTACCCGCACCAACAAGGTCGAGCTAATTGCCCACTTGATGGCCGAAGAAAGCCTGGACCCGGCCAGCACGCTGATGATCGGCGACCGCAAACACGATCTGATCGGTGCGCGAAGCAATGGGTTGGATTCGGTGGCGGTGGGGTACGGATTTGGTAGCCGGGAAGAACTGAGTGCCGAAGCGCCGACCTATCACTTTGAAACGCTGGAAGAGATGCATCAGGCGTTTTTGCAGCGCCAGTGAAATTGCCTTCGCGGGCAAGCCTCGCTCCTACGGATACCACATACCCCGTAGGAGCGAGGCTTGCCCGCGAAGAGGCCCTGTCAGCCAGCGGATATTTTTGCCGATGCCAGCGTTTTCAATGCCGCCTTGCGCTCGTCAACCGGCATTCCCCCCAGCTTTTCCACCGCCCCATAAAACCTCACCCAATCCCCATCCGTTTGCTTGAACAACGCCGCAAACGCCGGCACCCATTGGTCGTACAAGCCAAATGGCAGCAATCGGGCATTGTTCATCGGTGCATTGATCCAGGCGTCGTAACGCGTGTCTCCCGCCCATTGGCTGTCGCGTAATTGCCGATACTCGCCCCGTAACCGCTCGAATTCCGCCGTTTTGCGCTGACGCATTTGTTCCGGCGGCAATGGCTGGGTGTACAGATGCTCGAGTCGAGAGCGGGTGTCCAGAATCAGCTGAGTGAATTGGTCCCGGCGCCGCGTCTGGTCGCCGTTGTCCGGCGGCAAAGCGCGCCAGGCACGCCACTGACGGGTACCTTCCTGCTCCACGAAGGTGGCAAACGACTCGTTGAACTCCGTGTCGTCCTTCACATAAAAGCGCTGATGCGCCAGCTCGTGGAAAATCAACGTGGCCAGGCGTTCATCGCCCCAGCCCATCATCGAATTCATGATCGGGTCGCTGAACCATCCCAGTGTCGAATAGGCCTCGACACCGCCGATCCAAACATCCATGCCCTTCTGGCGTTGCAGCGCGGCTTCGCCGCGAGCCGCCCCCTGGCTGTAGTAACCGCGATAGGCCACGCACCCGGCGACAGGGAAGCAATGATTTTGTGGCTTGAGGGAAAACTCAGGCGTGACGAATACGTTCCAGACGACATAAGGCCGGCCAATGTCGGCGTACAGCCGGTAACTCTGGTTGTCCGGCAGGTGCAGTTGTTGGCTGGCAAAAGTCCGGGCCTTTTGCGATTGAGCCAGGTGCATGCGCAGTTGCTGATCGCGTTGGGGGTCGGCAATCACGCTGGAAACCGGCTCCCGTGCCCGCAGCAGTTGCCACTGGCCACTGGCCAATTGGCTGTAGTAGCTGACGCTGGAGCAACCGTTGAGCAACAAAAGCAGTACACCCGGAAACAAAATGCGCAAAACGCGATCAAGTAACCCAAGGCTTGGACACGGCCTGATCAAAATAAAAAATTCCTGGAAAGTCTGCTCGCAAGACTATCCCGCCTGACTGGAGCTCCGCTATGCGCAAGTTGATGCTGACGGGAGGCCTGCTGATGCTGGCCGGTTGTGCCGGTTTCGGATTACCCCACCACGATCCAACGCAAGCCTGGATAGATCTGGAGTCGCATCAGGAGGACACGGCCTTGCAAGCATTGGAGGTGGACAACCAGGCTGCGTCCGACAAGCGCTATTTCCAGGTGCCACCGGGCAGTCATGAGCTGACGGTTCGCTACCAGTTTGCGGTTCAGCCAACCAATATCGGCCCCGACGCCGAACCGCTGTGGCGCGATTGTCAGATGAATGTGAAATTCAATGATTTCAGCGCTGGGGAGCGCTATGAATTGCAAGCGGGGAACATAGGGTTTCGGCCGTGGGTCAAGCTTTATGATCAACAACGAAAGGTGATTGGCCAGGGCAAGCCGGCTGGCTGTCAACGCAGCTGATCAGCGCTATTCTGAATGTACAGCCCATAGGACATTCATGATGCGCAGGTTGATGCTGTTACTGGCCGCAAGCGCGGTTGCCGGCTGTTCGACGCCGATGCCGGCGGCTGACCCCCACATGGCATGGGTCGACTTTTCCACGCCCTTTCCCAACGATAAATTGCTGATGGCCGAGCGTCTGGACAATCAGCGATTGCGTGAAGGGCGTTTTTTTCAGGTGACACCCGGTAGCCATGTTTTGACGGTTCGCTTCGATTTTGAAGTGCCCGGCGGAAGTTCGGACATGTTGGATGGTGGCACGGAGCGGCTGTGCTACATGATCATCAAGTACGATCACTTCGAAGCCGGCCAACGCTATGTGTTGCAGGCCCGCTCCATGGCGTTCACCCCTGAAGCGCGCCTATACAACGCAAAACGCGAAATCGTTGCCGAGGACAGCCAGATCAACTGTGTACCGTGACGCCGATCAGCGATCGTTTTTCTGGTAGATGATCTTTTTGGTGCCGCCTTCGCACGAGCCAACGACCATGTTCTTGTCGTGTACTTCTTCGTTGGTGACGATTTCCAGGGTGTAGGACGACACCCCGCGGGCCTGGATCTTGGCTTCGATTTCGGCCTTGAGTTCTTCGCAAGGTTTAGGTGCCGCCAGGGCCGATGTGGCCAGCGCGCAACCGATAACCATTAAGGCAAAACGTTTCATGGTGAGGCTCCCTTGAGGCAGCGCGCAGGACACTGCGTTTTCGCTGCTGTCATTTATTCGACCACAGATTTACCGGGCGAATCTGTTGTCACGTAAAAAAGATCGCGGTCTGCGGCGATTCCCTGACTTGAGCACAATGTAGCGTTTGCGCGGTTTCGCTCGCCAGCATTGTGTGGATTGACCCGTCTGCAACATTCATTTCATCCGATCATTTCACCTTTTCGGCAGGAATTTTCGTCCTGCTATTGAAACTCGGGTATATGCCCACATTGCATGAAACACGCTTTTGGATTCGGCAGGTTTTCGTTCGCAAGAACAAACCTGCGCCCTCAATTGGAGAAGCAGGTTCATGAAACGACTGTCCGATATCAAGTTCTCGACCCTCGATCTGGTGCCCGTGCGGGAAAACGGCAGCGCGGCCCAGTCGCTGCGAAACTCGCTGGACCTGGCGCAACATGTCGAGAAATTCGGCTACAACCGGTTCTGGGTCGCTGAACACCACAACATGGATGGCATTGCCAGCTCCGCGACCTCGGTTCTGCTGGGTTACTTGGCTGGTGGCACTTCGACCATCCGCGTCGGTTCGGGTGGGGTGATGTTGCCCAATCACGCACCGCTGGTGATTGCAGAACAGTTCGGCACGCTTGAAAGTCTCTATCCGGGTCGTATCGATCTTGGACTGGGTCGTGCACCGGGTTCCGATCAATTGACGGCCCGTGCGTTGCGTCGCGAACGCTCCGGCAGTGCCGACGACTTCCCGGAGGATGTGGCGGAATTGATGCGCTACCTCGGCCCGCGCACGCCGGAGCAACGGATCATCGCAATGCCGGGTACGGGTACGAATGTTCCGGTGTGGTTGCTGGGATCCAGCCTGTTCAGCGCGCAACTGGCAGGTGAGCGCGGCTTGCCCTACGCCTTTGCCTCGCACTTCGCACCGCGTTACATGCACGAGGCGATCCGCGTCTACCGCAATCACTTCAAACCGTCAGCAGTGCTGGATAAGCCCTACGTGATGCTCGGGGTGCCTCTGGTGGCCGCCGATACCGATGAGCAGGCTGACTATCTGGCGACTTCGGTGTTCCAGCGCATTCTCGCGCTGATGCGCGGTCAGAGCCTGGTGCAGCGGCCGCCGGTGAAATCCATGGATGGTTTGTGGTTGCCCCACGAAAGAGAAGCCGTGAGTGATTTCCTGGGGCTGGCGATGATTGGCAGCCCGCAGAAAATCCGCGCCAGGCTGGAAGTACTGATCGAGCAGACGCAGGCTGATGAGCTGATTTTTACCTGCGACATGTACGAACATTCTGATCGGCTGCATTCCTACGAGCTACTGGCGCAGGTCATGAAAGGCTGACGCTTAATCCCTGTAGGAGCGAGCAAGCTCGCGATGGTCGTTAACGATGACGCTGGATACCTGACACCCAGCGGCGCTCTTTCGTCCATCGCGAGCATGCTCGCTCCTACAGATGAATGTGATCTAGCGCTTGTAGACGATTTCCTTCGTGCCTTTTTCGCAAGTACCGACGACTTTTGCACCCGCCGCAGCGCCCTTATCGACAATTTCCAGCGAATAGCCGGAAACGCCCTTGGCATCGAGTTTTGCTGCGATCTCGGCTTTCAGCGCTTCGCAGGATTTGCCCTCGGCAAAGGCTGTACCCCCCAGGGTCAACAAGGCTAGCGTGCAAATTAACTTCTTCATTGATCGCATTCTCTGGTCGAAACAAAAAGGGGTACCCCGCCGTCGGCCGGACACACTCATGTAGCGCTTTGCCATGTCCCATGGCATTCAGCCAGCGTACAAGTAGAAAAGGGTAGACCAACGTCAGCTGCTGGCAATCCGGAACCCGACCTTGAGGGTCACCTGAAAATGCGCAGCCTTGCCATCCCTGATATGACCGCGGGTTTCGGTCACTTCGAACCATTCCATGTACTTCAGACTTTTACTGGCCTCGGCCAGTGCGTTGTTGATCGCGTCTTCAATACTGCTGGTGGACGAGCCAACCAGTTCGACTTTCTTGTAGGTGTGATGGTCAGACATGGCGTTCTCCTCGGGGTGTGAAATACAGCCTAGCAGTGATTTTCCGACTTACGCCTGTTGGTCGAGCCGACATGGAAATCACATTTACTGCACTTTCTCCAACCCCTGAAGTCCCAACCAACACATGCCACTGATCCACAATGCAGGAGAGCCACCATGGCCAACAGCTCATTACGCAAAGCCTCATTGCAAAGCATGGAAGCGGAGATCGAGAGTCTGCTCAAATCCCTGGAAAGCTTGAAGGACGACGCTTCGGACGAGTCGCGCAAGACCCTCAGGGTGCTCAAGGGCAACGCAGAGAACGCGCTGAGGCATTCGCGTCATTTGCTTGCCGATGCTTATGAAGAGGTCAAGGTCAAAACCCGGGAAACCGGGATCGCCACCCGAGACTACGCCCAGGAACACCCCTGGACCGCGGCCGGTGTCGCCGTGGGGGCATTGGGCCTGCTGGCGGCCTATCTGCTGTGCAAGCGCGACGACTAGAGCGTCTGACGCAGTTCGTTCTGCAGCCAGTGCGCCAGCTGCCGGGCGCGCCCGTCCGCGGCGCGCTTGGGCAGCCACAGTGCCAGTCGGGCCGGTGTTTCGCAAAAACCCCAGGGTGCCACCAGTCGGCCCGCCTTCAAGTCCTCGACCACCAGCGGCTGCGGGGCAATCGCCACGCCCAGCCCCGCGACGGCGGCTTCCAGCAAGTAATACAAATGCTCGAAACCCTGACCGTACTTCAACGCCTTGGCGTCGAGGCCATTTTGCTGTGCCCAACTGGGCCAGGCCTGTGGCCGTGAGGTGGTATGCAGCAGTGATTCATTCAGAAGTGCCGTGGCCGGCGCCGATCCGAGCCGTTCATAGCCTGCGAACCGTGGGCTCATGACCGGGCCGATCCGCTCGCTGGCAAGCTCGAATACTTGCATGTCTGCCGGCCAGGGCGGTTCGGCGAACACCAGCAAGGCATCCAGGCCGGGGCGGCGGGGGTCGAGGTCGCCTTCGCCGGCCGAGAGATGCAGGCGCAGGTCTGGCAAATCGGCATTCAGTCGTCCCAGGCGCGGAATAAACCAGCGCGCGAGCAGACTTCCCGAGCAGCCGAGCACAAAAGGCGCATCGGCAGTGCTCTGGGTGAGTTCGGCGCAAACCGAGCGCAAACGTTCGAAGGCTTCGGAGCTGGCATCGCGTAAACGCATGCCGGCATCTGTGAGTTTGAGGCCGCGACCTTCCTTGACGAACAGGCTCACGCCCAAGTGTTCTTCAAGCACTTTCAGTTGCCGGCTGACTGCGCCGTGGGTGACGTGCAGCTGCTCCGCAGCCTGACTCACGCTGTTGAGGCGGGCCGTCACTTCAAATGCGCGCAGGGCGTTCAGGGGAGGCAGGTCGTGGCTCATGGGATCTGTGAGTTTTTCTGACAGGTTGCGGCGATCTTATCGGTTTTCAGGTCGGTACGGCAGAGGTAGAGTGAAGCCCATCGTCACTTCACGTATTCAACTGGAGCGCCCCATGACCCAGACTAATCTGCGCAACGGCCCTGATGCCAACGGCCTGTTTGGCGCGTTCGGCGGCCGTTACGTCGCTGAAACCCTGATGCCCCTGATTCTCGATCTGGCCCGTGAATATGAAGCGGCCAAGGAAGATCCGGCATTCAAGGAAGAGCTGGCCTACTTTCAGCGCGACTACGTCGGTCGTCCCAGCCCGCTGTATTTCGCTGAGCGTCTGACCGAGTTCTGCGGCGGCGCCAAGATCTATCTCAAGCGTGAAGAGCTGAACCACACCGGTGCGCACAAGATCAACAACTGCATCGGCCAGATCCTGCTGGCGCGACGCATGGGCAAGAAACGCATCATTGCCGAGACCGGCGCCGGCATGCACGGCGTGGCGACCGCCACCGTGGCCGCGCGTTTCGGCCTGGATTGCGTGATCTACATGGGCACCACCGACATCGAGCGTCAGCAGGCCAACGTATTCCGCATGAAATTGCTGGGCGCCGAAGTCATCCCGGTCGTGGCCGGCACCGGCACCCTGAAGGATGCGATGAACGAAGCCCTGCGTGACTGGGTGACCAACGTCGACAGCACCTTCTACCTGATCGGCACCGTGGCCGGTCCGCACCCTTACCCTGCGATGGTCCGTGATTTCCAGGCTGTCATCGGCAAGGAAACCCGTGATCAGTTGCAAGCCCAGGAAGGCCGTCTGCCGGACAGCCTGGTGGCGTGCATTGGCGGTGGCTCCAACGCCATGGGCCTGTTCCACCCGTTCCTCGATGACAAGAGCGTCGAAATCATCGGCGTCGAAGCCGCCGGCTACGGCATCGAGACCGGCAAGCACGCCGCCAGCCTGAACGGCGGTGTGCCGGGTGTACTGCACGGCAACCGTACCTTCCTGTTGCAGGACGACGATGGCCAGATCATCGATGCGCACTCGATCTCCGCGGGCCTCGATTATCCGGGCATCGGTCCGGAGCATGCCTGGTTGCACGACATTGGTCGCGTCCAGTACACCTCGGTGACGGACGACGAAGCGCTGGCGGCATTCCACCAATGCTGCCGCCTGGAAGGGATCATTCCTGCGCTGGAAAGCGCCCATGCCCTGGCTGAGGTGTTCAAACGCGCACCGAACCTGCCTAAGGATCACTTGATGGTGGTCAACCTGTCCGGTCGTGGCGACAAGGACATGCAGACCGTGATGCACCATATGGAACAATCGACGCAGGAGAAACACTGATGAGCCGCCTGCAAACGCGCTTTGCCGAACTCAAGCAACAGAACCGTGCCGCGTTGGTGACCTTTGTCACCGCCGGCGACCCGGGCTACGACACCTCCCTGGCGATCCTCAAGGGCCTGCCGGCGGCGGGTGCCGATGTCATCGAGCTGGGCATGCCCTTCACTGACCCAATGGCCGACGGTCCGGCCATTCAGCTCGCCAACATCCGCGCCCTGGCGGCCAAGCAGAACCTGGCGAAAACCCTGCAAATGGTTCGCGAGTTCCGCAAGGACAACAACGAAACCCCGCTGGTGCTGATGGGCTACTTCAACCCGATTCACCGTTACGGCGTACCGCAATTCATTGCCGACGCGAAAGCGGCGGGCGTCGATGGCCTGATCGTGGTCGACATACCACCCGAACATAACGGTGAACTGTGTGACCCGGCCCAGGCCGCGGGCATCGATTTCATCCGTCTGACCACCCCGACCACTGACGATGTGCGCCTGCCAACGGTGCTCAACGGCAGCTCCGGATTTGTGTACTACGTGTCGGTGGCCGGTGTGACCGGTGCTGGCGCGGCTACCCTGGAGCACGTCGAAGAGGCGGTCGCTCGTCTGCGCCGTCACACCGATCTGCCGATCAGCATCGGCTTCGGTATCCGCACGCCGGAACAAGCGGCAAACATCGCGCGCCTGGCCGATGGCGTGGTGGTGGGCTCGGCACTGATCGACCACATCGCCAATGCAGCAACGCCGGAGCAAGCCGTGGATGGCGTACTGAGCCTGTGCTCGGCGCTGGCCGATGGCGTGCGTAAGGCTCGCGTCAGCTGAAGGTAAAGTTCCTGATACAGAGGAATTAGAGCCTCCCGATACAGACTAACCAGCAAGACCGAGGGCTTCAGGACTGCGTTCTGAAGCCCTTTTTGCTGCGTGTGTTGTGAGGAAGAACCTTGATGAAAATGCCGAAACGTCTGATTGCCAGCCTGGGTGTCTTGATGCTCAGTGCGACCCCGCTGCTGCACGCCAGCGCCGATGAGCGCGACGATCATGACCATGGCGGCCCGCAGCACGGCTATTACGACAACCATGGTGACGATCACCGTGGGCCAGAAAGCTATCATCGCGGCGGCCCACCGCCACGGGACTTTGGCCCTGTCCGTCAGACCATCCACGACAACCACGTTTATTTCGTGCGCGGTGCGCCACCGCCACCAGGTATCTATGTAGTGCGCGGCCGGCCGCTGCCCCACGGCTACTACGGCGAACGCCTGGATCGTCGTGCCCTGGAGCGATTGCCGTATTACCCCGGTTACGAGTGGCGCCGGGCAGGTAGCGATATCGTGCTGATCGCGGCGGGGAGCGGGATCGTTTATGAAGTGTTGGAAGGGGTGCTTTATTGAAAATAGCAGTGCGTGACTTGGCGGTCATAATGCGTGAAAAAGTCGGCAACGTCTTCCAACACAACTCGATAGTGGCGTTCTTGATTTAAGTCGCTACACTGCGTCGGCCGTTCACTCTTCTATTGAGGCTTGCGCATGAAATTTCGTTTTCTGCTGTGGATGCTGGGTTTGTTGATGGGCAAGGCCAGTCGGACCAACCCGGCGTTCCAGCAGCAGTTGGGTGACAAGGAATTAGTGTTTCAACTGCAAACCCTGGACGGGAAAGTCGCGCGGCATTTCCGTGTGAAGGGGCAGCGCATCACCAGCAAGGCCGGGTTTTATGCCGAGCCTGCGTTTGCCATTGCCTTCAAGGATGCCGCGTATGGCTTTGCCACGATGCAGGCGAAGAACAAGCAACTGGCGTTCATGACGGGGATTCAGGACAAGTCGATTCAGATCAAGGGCAACCCGGCGCTGGTGATCTGGTTCCAGGGCTTGACCAAGTATCTGAAGCCGAAAAAAGCCAAGCCCAAGGCTTGAGGCGGTCAAGTCGGACCGAGTTGAATTCTTCGCGGGCAAGCCTCGCTCCTACAGGATAGAGGTGATACCCGTAGGAGCGAGGCTTGCCCGCGAAGCTTTTCAGCCTTGGCTGAATTGTGAAGCCAGTTCGCGCAGCAGCACTTCGGCTTCGAGAACTTTGCTGACCACGTCGTTGGCTTTTTCGCGGGACAGGCCCAGGCGTTCCAGCAAGGCATCGGGGATGTCCTCGTCCGGCCCGGAGCCAATGCCACGGCTGCGCAACAGGCGCACCGACAGGCACACCAGGTTCGGGTATTCGGCGAAAGCGCCGTCGTAGAACGGGTCGTGCTGGAAGCGCAGCGCGGTGGCCAGCTCCTCGGGCATGTCCCAATAGCGCATCAGCCACGCGCCAATCTGTTCCCGGCTGATGCCCAGCAGGTGCTGCTCGATGTAGCTGTGGCACAGATGCGGGTTGACCTCCAGGTGGCGGCAGATCAGCGAGAAGTGTGGCGGAAACACGTGGGCCAGCAGCAGGTAACCAAAGTTGTGCAGCAGGCCGGCCAGGTAGGTCAGGCCGGCTTCGGGGCGCTGGGTGCGCGGCATCGCGCGGGTCAGGCCCTCGATGACGGCGGCGGTGTAGATCGATTGCTGCCAGTACGGCGTGCTGTGTTGCGGGTGGTCCTTGGGCAGGCTCAGGGTTTTGCCCAGGGCCAGGCCCAGCGCCAGGTTGATCACCAGATCGAAGCCCAGCACGCGCACGATGGCGTCTTCTACCGAGCGAATCTTGCCCGGCGAAGCGTAGTACGGCGACCCCGCCCAGCTCACTACCTGGGCGGCCAGCGCCGGATCGGTTTCGACCACGCCGGTAATGTCATCAATGGTGGCGTTGGGGTCGACCCGCAGTTTGATGATTTTCTGCGCGGTTTCGGCCAGCGGCGGAATTTCGATGGTCGCTTCCAGGCGCTGCTGGATGCGTCGCGCGGTGAAGGCTCGAACGGCCTGGGTGATTTCCTCACGGTCGTCATCGGGACGGTCGAGGTTCGGCCGGATGCTGCTCAAGGGCTCGCCGAAGTTGGCGGCGCTGGCCTTGTTGAGCATGCCCTTGAAGGCTTCAGCGGTAATTTCCAGCAGTACGCCAGGCTCACCCGAGTTGACCAGTACGCTTGGCTCGCGCAGCAGGCTTTCGTCATACAGGCACGGCGAACTGGTGAGGGCCGGCAGGCCCGGCAGCAGGCCCAGGTTGTGCTTGCCGAGCATTTTCTCAAGGCGTTCGGTGGGTACCGCGGTCAGGCGACGGCCCGTGAGTTCGGTGAGGCGGTTGAGGTCGAGCAACTGGCTCTGCGGAAACAGCACCATCAGGGCGCCGACGGCGTCATCAAGCAGTACTGCCTGAACCTTGCGCGCCGGGTTCAGGCCGTGGTGATCGAGGACTTCCTCGTAGGCAATGCCAAGTTTGCCCAGCAGCAGCCGTATAACCGACGGAGCGTGCGGGGTGTCGGGTGCGAGGGCAACTTCGGTCATGGTCTGTATCCGTTCTAAAACAATTGCAGGAGTATAACCAGCTTGCTCAGCCCCAGGGTCCGGAAACTGAGACGGTGCTCACACTTGGCCGTATTGCTGCCCATGACGCAGCCAGCGATCGAGCAAAGGGCTGACATGATCCGGCCAGCGCTCGAGTAATGCCTGGGCGGCGTCGCGCACGGCGGGTAGCAGGTCGGCATCGCGCATCAGGTCGGCGACCTTGAATTGAAGCAGACCTGTCTGCCGTGTGCCGAGCATTTCGCCCGGGCCGCGCAGCTCGAGGTCTTTTTCGGCGATGACGAACCCATCGTTGGTTTCGCGCATGATGCCCAGGCGCTGACGACCGATCTGCGACAGCGGCGGATGATAGAGCAGCACGCAATGACTGACGGCACTGCCCCGACCAACGCGACCGCGCAACTGGTGCAGTTGCGCCAGGCCCAGGCGTTCGGGGTTTTCGATGATCATCAGGCTGGCGTTGGGCACGTCCACACCGACTTCGATCACGGTCGTGGCCACCAGCAGTTGCAGGTTGCCGGCCTTGAACTCGGCCATTACCGCGGCTTTTTCCGCGGGTTTCATGCGGCCATGAATCAGTCCGACCTTCAATTCGCCAAGGGCCGCGGTCAGGTCCTCATGGGTCGTTTCGGCGGCCTGGCAGGTCAGCTCTTCCGATTCCTCGATCAGCGTGCACACCCAGTAAGCCTGGCGCCCTTCGGCACAGGCGCTGCGCACACGTTCAATGACTTCGACGCGCCGGGTATCGGTGATCAGCACGGTGTTGACCGGGGTCCGACCGGGCGGTAACTCATCAAGGATCGAGGTGTCGAGATCGGCATAAGCGCTCATCGCCAGCGTGCGCGGGATCGGCGTGGCGGTCATGATCAACTGGTGTGGACACATCCGTCCGCCGACGCCCTTTTGCCGCAAGGCCAGTCGCTGCTGCACGCCGAAGCGGTGTTGTTCATCGATGATCACCAGTGCCAGGTTCTTGAACTGCACTTCGTCCTGAAACAGCGCGTGGGTGCCAACCACCATGGGGGCGCCATTGGCGATCTGCTCCAGCGCGGCCGCTCGGCTTTTGCCCTTGAGCTTGCCGGCCAGCCAGGCGACTTCGATGCCCAGCGGTTCGAGCCAGCGCTTGAAGGTGATGAAGTGTTGCTCGGCGAGAATTTCGGTAGGCGCCATCAGCGCGACCTGATAGCCGGCCTCCAGTGCCTGTAGCGCGGCGAGGGCGGCGACCACGGTCTTGCCCGCACCGACATCGCCCTGAATCAGCCGCAGCATGGGTTCGTGCTGACTCATGTCGTAGGCGATTTCGTTGCCGACCCGTTGCTGGGCACCCGTGGGATTGAATCCGAGGTTGGCCAGGTAGCGGGCCGGCAGGCGTGTGGCTTTGGGCATGGCGGGCGCGCGCAGTGAGCGCATGCTTTCACGCAGGCGTTGCTGGGACAGTTGATGGGTCAACAGCTCTTCGAAGGCCAGGCGGTGCTGGGCCCAATGATGGCCGAGGGCGAGTTCGTCGACATCGGCATCGGCAGGCGGGTTGTGCAGATAGCGGATCGCATCGGCCAGTGGCGCCAGTTGGTAGTCTCGTGCCAGCTCGTTCGGCAACCAGTCGGGCAGGCTGCTGGGGTCGAGCAGGCCCAGGGTCTGCATGCACAACTGGCGCAGGCGTTGTTGCGTCAGGCCTTCGGTGAGCGGGTACACCGGAGTCAGGGTTTCATCCACGGGCGGTGGTTCGTCGCCGGTAATGGCGCGATATTCCGGGTGGTAGATCTCCAGTCCCGACGCGCCGGGCCGTGCTTCGCCGTAGCAGCGTATTCGCGTGCCGCGCTTGAGGCCTTCTTTCTGGGCATTGCTGAAATGGTAGAAGCGCAGGCTCAAGCCGCCGGTGCCGTCCTGCAGGCGCACCACCAGGCTGCGGCGGCGGCCCATGACCACGTCGGCACCGCTGACGGTGCCTTCGATCACGGCATCCTGACCTGGGCGCAGTGCGCCGATCGGGACCACACGAGTGCGGTCCTGGTAGCGCAGCGGCAAGTGAAACAGCACGTCCTGGAGGTTTTCCAGGCCGACTTTGGCCAGTTTCTCGGCCATGGCTTCGCCGACACCCTTGAGTGCCGTCACCGACACTTGCGACAACTCACTCATGACGCGTGCTTAGCCCGCCACCACCGGCGCGGACGGCTTGGCCACCGAGCACAGGCGAATGGAGTCGGCGAGGATTTCAATCGCCTTGGGCCGCGGAAAACTCGCGCGCCAGGCGATGGCCACGGTGCGGTACGGCGTAGGTGCCGACAAGGGCCGAACCTCTATCACGCCGGGGGCGTAGTGATGGCTGTCGACTGCCGACAGCGGCAGGATCGAAACGCCGAGGCCGGAGGCCACCATGTGACGGATCGTTTCAAGCGAACTGGACTCCACCGTGGTGTGCTTGGCGCCGTCGCTGTTCTTGGTCAGTGTCGGGCAGGCTTCCAGTACCTGGTCACGGAAGCAGTGACCTTCGCCGAGCAGCAACAGGCTCTTGTCGTTGAGCAGGTTCGCATCGATGGACTCCTTTTGCGTCCAGGGGTGCTGGGCCGGCATCAGGACATAGAACGGCTCGTCGTAGAGCTGCAGGGTCAGTACGTCGGCTTCGTTGAACGGCAGGGCGATGATGATCGCGTCGAGTTCACCATTGCGCAGTTTGTCGCGCAGGACGTGAGTGAAGTTTTCTTCGATGTACAACGGCATCTGCGGGGCGACCCGGTGCAGTTGTGGAATCAGGTGGGGAAACAGATAGGGGCCGACGGTGTAGATGGCGCCAACCTTCAGGGGCGCGGTCAGCTGGTTCTTGCCGGCCTGGGCCAACTCGCGAATGCCTTGGGCCTGCTCAAGGACCTTTTGTGCCTGGGCCACGATGCCTTCGCCCACCGGCGTCAGGCGCACGGCACTCTTGCTGCGCTCGAAAATCAGTACACCGAGTTCGTCTTCAAGCTTTTTCACGCCCACCGACAGGGTTGGCTGGCTGACGTGGCAACGCTCGGCCGCGTGGCCGAAATGTTGCTCTTGGGCGAGGGTAACGATGTAGCGTAATTCTGTAAGAGTCATAGCAAGCGTCCATGAAGTTGCGAGCCAAGCATACCGGCTGCAATTGATAGACGCACGTTATCAGAAGGTTTATGTGTAGGAGCGAGCATGCTCGCGATGAACGCCAGAACACCGCGGGGCGTCAGGCGTGCCCCGTTATCGTTGACGTTTTACGCGAGCATGCTCGCTCCTACAGGAGGATGAGGCGTGGCTTAACGCCGGCCCTTTTCCAGCGAGTAAACAAACGGTGCAACAATCTCGATCGAGCCGTTGCTCAGCATGTCAGCCGGTGGCTTGGGCAGCGGTTGCGCCCGGCGGATCATGTCGAGCGTGGCGCGGTCCAGATCAGCAGTACCGGAAGCACCCACCAGTTCATACGACAACACGTTGCCTTCGGCATCCACGACAAACTTCAGGCGGTTCATGCCTTGCTTGCCCCGCGCCTGGGCGCTGGCCGGGTACTTCTTGTACTTGGCCAGGTGCGCGAGCAGGGTGCCTTGCCAGCTGGCCTTGGCTGCCACTTGCGCAGGTGAAGGGCCCGGCGCAGGCTGGGCGGACTTCTCCGTCGGTGCCTGAGTGGGTTGCGCTTCGCTCGGTTTTGCCTCGGACGGTTTTTCCTTTGGCGGTTCGGGCTTTTTCTCCACGGGCTTGGGTGGCTGAGGCTTCGGTTTCGGCTTGACCGGTTTGGGTACCGCAATCTCGGCCTTCGGTGCCTCGGCAAGCTTCGGAATCGGCAACTCTTCAACGGGAGCTGGCGGCTGTGGAGTGACGACTTTCGGCGGTGCGGGCGGTGGCGGGGCTGGAACCGGGGCCAACTCGACCATCATTGCCTGGGGAGGCAATTCGATGGGCGGATGGGCGGTCCAGTTCATGGCCAGCGCAATCGCCAGCGCGTGAACACCCAGCACCACGGCCAGGCTACCGCTGTAACGCGTCAGTTTATGGCGCGTCGTGATCATTTCTTGGCTGCCGTCTCAAGCCCGACCAGGCCGACCTTCAAGTAACCGGCCGAGCGCAGTTTGTCCATCACGCTCATCAGGTCGCCGTAGTCCACGCCCTTGTCGGCCTGGAAGAAGATCGTCGTGTCCTTCTTGCCTTGAGTCCGTGCATCAAGCGTGGCGCCGAGCGCTTCAGCCTTCACTTCGTCATCGCCAAGGTAGAGGCGTTGATCGGCCTTGACGCTGAGGAACACCGGTTTTTCCGGGCGCGGCGCCGGCTTGGCGGTGGAGGCAGGCAGGTCGACCTTGATGTCCACGGTGGCCAGCGGGGCCGCCACCATGAAGATGATCAGCAGCACCAACATCACATCGATGAACGGCGTTACGTTGATTTCGTGGTTTTCGGACAGATCGTCGTCTGCCCCTTCCTTCAAATGCAGGCCCATGGCCGATTACCCCACTTTCACCATGTGCGGTTGCGAGCTGCGCTCAGGCTGGTGATCGAGGTCGCGGCTGACCAGCAGCAGGACTTGCGCCGAAGCATCGGAAACCTGTGCCTTGTAACCGGCGATGGAGCGAGCGAACACGTTGTAGATCACCACCGCAGGAATCGCCGCGACCAGACCCAGCGCAGTCGCCAGCAGGGCTTCGGCGATACCGGGGGCCACAACGGCGAGGTTGGTGGTTTGGGTCTTGGCGATACCGATGAAGCTGTTCATGATGCCCCAGACGGTGCCGAACAGACCGACGAAGGGTGCGGTGGAGCCGATGGTGGCGAGTACGCCGGTGCCGCTGCTCATGGAGCGGCCGCAAGCAGCAACCAGACGCTCCAGACGGAAGCTGACGCGCTCCTTGATACCTTCTTTTTCGCGAGCGCTGGCCGACAGGTGCATTTCTTCCAGGGCGTCGTGCACCAGAAGATTGGCAAGGGTGCCGGGTTTGGCTGCCGAAACGCTGGCTTCCTTGAGTGTGGCGGCTTTCTTCAGGCTGGCGATCTCGTTGCGCAAGCGACGCTTGGCGCCCATCAGCTCGAGGCCTTTGGCGATCCAGATGGTCCAGGTGATGATCGACGCGATGGCCAGGCCGATCATCACGGCTTTAACGATGATGTCGGCGTTCTGGAACATGCCCCATGGCGACAGGTCGTGGGCCATGCCCAGGGTGTTGTCGGCCTCCAGGACTTCAGGCACGTCTTCGCCGAGTGCTTGTTGAGCGGGTGCCGCCTGGGTTGCGTCTGTCGCGGCAGGTGCAGCGGAGTGATCGGCGGGGGCCGGTGCGGTGGCGGCCGCAGTGGCAGGTGCCTGTGCGTCGGCAAACACTGCGGTTGGCGGCAGCATCAGGCTCAATAGCAGGGCAGCTACCGCGCTCCAGGCGCGAGGTCGTTTGGTTGGCGTAGCGGAGGGTTGGTTAGGTGTCATGCTGGGCCGGACCTGAAGGAAAGAGACGTGAGTGTTCTTTCAGGCCTCGTAAGGCCGAGAACAAAGTGGCGTGCATTATTGCAAGTAATTCTTGTTAGCAAAAGTAATAGAGTATCTTTTTTTCTTGTATTACTAGCCGCTCGTCCATTGCCGGCGCTAGTCTGTCCGTTTCCAGGGAGAATTTTCTGATGTCCGTGCCTTCTGTTTTGATTGCCGGTTGTGGCGATGTCGGCAGTCGTCTGGCTAAACAACTGCTGGCTTCGGGGTGGGAGGTTCATGGTCTGCGACGTGATGTCTCGCGCCTGCCCGAGGGGGTCATTGGCGTTGCCGGCGACCTTTTCAATAAAGACTGTCCGGAAACCTGGCCGATCGGCGCGGTGGATTACCTGGTGTATTGCGCGGCAGCCACCGAGCACGATGAGGCCGGTTATCGCGCTGCCTATGTCCAGGGCTTGAAGCATGTGCTGGAGTGGTTGGGCGATTATGGGCAGGTGCCCAATCGCCTGTTGTTCGTGTCCAGCAGCAGTGTCTACGGCCAGCAGGCAGGCGAGTGGATCGATGAGACGTCGCCAGCCGTGGCGGCGGGCTATTCGGGGCAGGTGATGCTCGAGGCCGAGCAGGTTGCGCTTGATAGCGGTATCCCGGCCAGCATTGTGCGGTTGACCGGCATCTACGGCCCGGGGCGTGAATGGCTGCTGACACAGGTGCGTCGTGGTTATCGCGTGGCCGTCGACCCGCCGTTGTATGCCAACCGCATACATGCCGACGACGCCGCAGGCCTGATGGCGTGCCTGCTTGAGGCGGATCAGCGTGGCGTGGCGTTGGAGGATATCTACATTGGCGTCGATGATGCGCCGGCGGCTTTGGCGGATGTGGTGGGCTGGTTGCGTGAGTATCTGGGTGTGACCGAGTGGGCCGAAGACGCCAGCGTGCGTCGCACGGGCAGCAAGCGATGCAGCAATGCGCGGGCAAAAGCGCTGGGCTGGACGCCAAAGTATCCAAGCTATCGAGAAGGCTACGCAGCGATTCTCGAAGGGCACAGCTGATTTTCAAACACCGCATGCAACTGTGGGAGCGAGCCTGCTCGCGATAGCGGCCTGACAGTCAACAAAGTTGTTGAATGTTATGACGCCATCGCGAGCAGGCTCGCTCCCACATTGTTCAGGTGCTGCTTACTGTTTTTCCAGCAACCACTTGCGATCACCTGCTACATACTGCGGCTGTTCGTCCGCCAGTGCAGTGTTCACGCTCTGGAAAATCTCCAGCTCTTTGCCCTTGCGAGCAAAGATCCAGGCATTTCCCTGGCCGTTCTGTTGCAGCCACATGCTGTCGTTGCCGCTGCTCATCGAAGCGCAGTCGCCGGCCAGGCACAACGCATAACGGTCGGTGCCGGGCAGACCGGTCACTTGGCCGTCGGCCTGGAACTGCACGGTATTGCCTTCGCCGGGGCCGTTGATGACCTTCCAGCTTCCGCCCATATAGGCTGCATACAGCGCGCGCTCGAAGCTGGCGCCGATCGGTGCGCCATCTGGCACTGGAATCAGTGCCCGGTCGAAGACCTGTGCCGGTTCGTTTTCGGTCGCGGCCTGGCTCAATTGTTTGCCGTTACGCTTCAGCTCACTGCCGGAGCCGCCATAAAAGTCGATTTTCCAGGCGCCGGACGCTTCGCCCAGCAACTTGCCTTCGACGTTCTCGAATCCATTGGTGAAACGGGCCTGACCGGCCTTGGTGTTGACGTCCCATTCCAGGTTCGGGCCATAGGACTGGAGGGCTTCACGCAGGGGGCCGCCCCTGGACGCGGCATCGATCGCCGCCTGATTGATCCAGGTGCCGCTGATATCACGGTCGGCAGGGTTGCTGGCACAACCGCCCAGGAAAAGGGCGAGCAGCGAGAGAGCAAGCGCTTTGCGCATGGTGGAATCCTTTCAAGCTTTACTTTGCAGCAGAGCAGTCGGCGCGGTCAGAGACCGCGCCGTACGCATTACTCGATGACCAGAATGGCATCCATTTCAACCTGCGAACCCTTTGGCAGGGCTGCGACACCGATAGCGGCGCGGGCTGGGTAAGGCTGCTCGAAGTATTTGCCCATGATCTCGTTGACCTTGGCGAAGTGGCTCAGGTCGGTGAGGAAGATGTTCAGTTTGACGATGTCCTTGAACGAACCACCAGCAGCTTCGGCCACGGCTTTGAGGTTCTCGAAAACCTGGACGGTCTGGGCTTCGAAGCCTTCGACCAATTCCATGGTTTTTGGGTCCAGAGGAATTTGACCCGACATGTAAACGGTGTTGCCAGCCTTGATCGCCTGGGAGTAAGTACCGATGGCGGCCGGGGCCTTGTCGCTGGTGATTACAGTCTTTGTCATGAATGACTCCTTGATGGCTGGGCTATATGGGCGAGCTATAGGGGGAGGGCTACGCGCGCATGCGGGTGATGCGGATCACCCCGGTCAGTGCGCGCAGTTTCTTGATCACGCGGGCCAGGTGTACACGGTCATGTACGCTGACCACCAGTTGGACCACGCTGATGCGACCATCGCGTTCGTCCATGCTGATCTTCTCGATGTTGCCGTCGGCTGCGTTGACGCTGCTGGCGAGCAGGGCAATCAGGCCGCGCTGGTGTTCCAGCTCGACGCGCAATTCGACATTGAATTCGCCCGTGACATCCTTGGCCCATGAGAGTTGGATGCATTTTTCCGGGTTGTGGCGGATTTCGCTGATGTTGCGGCAGTTGTCCAGGTGCACCACCATGCCTTTGCCGGCAGACAGGTGGCCGACAATCGGGTCGCCCGGAATCGGCGTGCAGCATTTTGCGTAACTGAGCACCAGGCCTTCGGTACCGCGAATCGCCAGCGGACCCTCCGGACTCGGCAGTTGTTCGCCTTCGCCCAGCAGTCGGCGGGCCACCACATAGGCCATGCGATTGCCCAGGCCGATGTCTTCGAGCAGGTCTTCGATCAGTTCGAGGCGGTATTCGGTGAGCATCGCCTTGATGCGTTCGGCCGGAATTTTTTCCAGGGCGCTGTCGAAACCGTTCAGGACTTTGTTCAGCAGGCGTTCGCCCAGGCTGATGGACTCGGAGCGGCGTTGCAGTTTCAGTGCGTGACGGATGTGCGTGCGTGCCTTGCCGGTGACCACGAAATTGAGCCAGGCCGGGTTCGGGCGAGCGCCCGGAGCACTGACGATTTCAACCGTGGAGCCGCTTTGCAACGGTTCGGACAACGGTGCAAGGCGACGATTGATCCGGCAGGCAATACAGCTGTTGCCCACGTCGGTATGCACCGCGTAGGCGAAATCGACCGCCGTGGAGCCCTTGGGCAGCTCCATGATCCGGCCTTTTGGCGTGAACACGTAGACCTCGTCCGGGAACAGGTCGATCTTCACGCTTTCAATGAATTCCAGCGAGTTGCCGGCACGCTGTTGCATCTCCAGCACGCCCTTGACCCATTGGCGGGCACGGGCGTGGGTGCCTTTTGGCTGCTCGTCGCCGCTGGATTTGTAGAGCCAGTGGGCAGCGATGCCGTTGTTGGCCATCTCTTCCATTTCGCGCGTGCGAATCTGGATTTCGATCGGAACACCGTGCATGCCGAACAGCGTGGTATGCAAAGACTGATAGCCGTTGGCCTTGGGGATCGCGATGTAGTCCTTGAAGCGACCCGGCAGCGGTTTGTACAGGTTGTGTACGGCACCCAGCACGCGATAGCAGGTGTCGACCTTGTCGACGATGATCCGGAACGCATAGACGTCCATGATCTCGTTGAAGGCCCGGCGCTTGCCGCGCATTTTCTGGCCGTCGAGCCATTCCAGGCACAGTGCGGTAGTGGGGTGAGTGCCGGTGCCGAATGCCAGGCCGGGGTCGAGCAGCAGGTTCACTGCGCCAG
>NZ_JBNNVQ010000039.1:0-52602 GCF_050280625.1 Pseudomonas sp. NPDC089569 | reverse complement strand
TCCTGCGCGCCCTGCTCAAGCAACCCGTTGACGTCACCCCTGTGTGGATGATGCGCCAGGCCGGCCGCTACCTGCCGGAATACCGCGCCAGCCGCGCCCAGGCCGGTGATTTCATGAGCCTGTGCATGAACCCGGCGTTCGCTTGCGAAGTCACGCTGCAACCTCTGGACCGTTATCCACAACTGGATGCGGCGATTCTTTTCTCCGACATCCTGACCATCCCCGATGCCATGGGGCAGGGGCTGTACTTCGAGACCGGTGAAGGTCCGCGCTTCAAAAAAGTGGTCAGCACCCTGGCCGACATCGAAGCCCTGCCGATTCCGGACCCGCACAAAGACCTCGGCTATGTGATGGACGCGGTCAGCACCATTCGTCGCGAGCTCAACGGTCGTGTGCCGCTGATCGGCTTCTCCGGCAGCCCCTGGACCCTGGCGACCTATATGGTCGAAGGCGGCTCGTCGAAGGACTTCCGCAAGACCAAAGCCATGCTCTACGACAACCCGCAGGCCATGCACCTGCTGCTGGATAAACTCGCGCAGTCGGTCACCAGCTACCTCAACGGCCAGATCCAGGCCGGTGCGCAGGCGGTGCAGATCTTCGATACCTGGGGTGGCAACCTGTCGGCGGCGGCGTACCAGGAGTTCTCCCTGGCCTACATGAAGAAGATCGTCAGTGGCCTGATCCGCGAGCATGAAGGTCGCAAGGTGCCGGTGATCCTGTTCACCAAGAACGGTGGCCTGTGGCTGGAAAGCATCGCCGACGCCGGTGCCGATGCGCTGGGCCTGGACTGGACATGCGACATCGGCAACGCCCGTGAGCGTGTCGGCAGCAAAGTCGCCCTGCAGGGCAACATGGACCCGACCGTGCTTTACGCCAAGCCTGAAGCGATCCGCGCCGAGGTCGGCCGCATCCTCGCCAGCTACGGCAAGGGCAGCGGCCATGTGTTCAACCTTGGCCATGGCATCACGCCGGAAGTCGATCCGGAACACGCGGGTGCGTTCTTGCGCGCCGTGCACGAGCTGTCGGCGCAGTACCACGAGTAACTGTCCCTGAAACAATGAAAACCTGTCCGGTCTCGTGCCGGACAGGTTTTTTTATGCCTGCTGCTTTCTGTTTAGTTGGCCTGCGCGACTTGTAAGAAATGTTTTAGCCGTCGTCCGAAACGGGTTTGAAGAGACTGTTCCTGCGCTCAGCGGAGATTTTCCCTACATAGAAAAATCATTCATCCAAGTAAGGTTCCGGACCCTTGCCCAGCTCAGTGCCGGGCAACTTTTTCAGGCATGGGCGCCTTGTTCTCGCGCCCTTATCTTCGATAAGCAGTCCGGAATTCATTCGATGAAAACAACCAAATACAAGGGAAGTACGCTGGCCGCCTGCACTTCCTCAATGATCCTGTTATCGGCAATGATGGCCTCTCAAAGTGTTTTCGCGCATGGCTATCTGGAAGTGCCCCCTTCGCGGGCACTGGCTTGCCAGAAGGGCCTGAACACTAACTGCGGCGGCGCACAGTACGAACCACAAAGCGTCGGCGAAACCTTCAAGGGCTTCCCGGCGGGCGTCGGCGGCGCTCCGTTGCAGGGACCGGTCGACGGAAAGATCCCGAGCGGCGGGCACTCATTGTTCTCGGCGCTGGACGCGCAGTCCGCCACCCGTTGGCACCTGACGGAAATCAAGGATCGCAACATCGATTTCCAATGGCGTTATACGGCGGTCCACCCGGCCACCAAACACGAGTATTTCATCACCCGCAACGGCTGGAATCCGAACGAGGCACTCAAGCGCGCCACGTTCGAAAGCACGCCGTTCTGCACCATCGATGGTGCAAACCAGAAGCCATCCGACAGCGACAAGCACAACTGCACCCTTCCCGCGGACAAAACCGGTCATCACGTGATCCTGGCGATCTGGACGGTTGGAGACACCGATGCGGCGTTCTACAACGCGGCCGATGTGAGCATTCTGGCTGAAGCCGAGTTGCCGGGTGGCTGGTCTGCGGTGGGCAGCATCGCGTCTTCGACTCAACTGCTGGCAGGTGACAAGGTCAAGGCCCGCGCATTCTCCACCAATGGCGAAAACCCGCAGTACAGCGTCGAAATACCCATCACCAGCACCGAACAAGGCTTGCCGCAGAACTGGTCGTTCACCCTGGCAGAAGCCATCAACAAGGCGCATACGCTGGTCCGCGCGGGGGTACGCGACGAGAACGGCAACATCGAGCCTGTCCGTGGCAACAACACCCTGTACGCACAAAAAGAGAGTGGCGTGACCCGCTACGAAGTGCAGCTCAACATGCAGGAAGATGCGGCGGCTCGTCTGTCGGTGTCGTCGATGCAAGGCGAGTATGTCCTGGACAAGGGGCAGGCCAAGGTCGATTTCGGCGTTCTTTCCAACCGCAAGATGAACATTGAAGCCACCTTGCTTGACGAGAACAACAAGCCTGTCGGCGCGATATCGACGCAGATGGAAAGCGGCCCGGCCATGTTGACCATGGACGTTCGCAGCAATCCCGGCGCGCACACCCTGACATTGGTCGGCACCACCCTGGATGGCCGCACCACTCGCCAGGACACCCGATCGGTCAAGGTGACCGGTGAAGGCGCTGGCGCCGACTATGACTTCGTATTCCCCGAAGGCATCAGCGGCTACACCGCCGGCACCAAAGTGCTGCAAGCCAAGACCAACGAAGTCTTCGAGTGCAAACCGTTCCCGGAGTCGGGCTACTGCAAGCAATACAGCCCATCGGCCAATGGCTATGAACCTGGCGTCGGTGCGCATTGGCACATGGCGTGGGACAAGCTCTAAGTCCTTGAGCCGCACTTCAGGCGACCTGTAAGGGGCGCCTGAAGCCTAGGCTTCGGGACCGAGCATCAAGTGAGCCGGTCGTGCTGCATTCACTGAAAAGTCTTTCACGTTTTAGCCTGCTGGTTCTTCCGGCGGGCTATGCCGTGTTTCTGGGGTGGCAGGAGTGGCACTTTCGCAAGAGCCTGGTTCGACCTTCCCCACCCGTTGCCGCGACCGTTCACGTACCGGTCAATTCGTCACTGGATGCAACGGCAGTGGCAACAGTGCTTGGCCTGACGACACAGGCCTCGGTAGCGAACAGTAATGAACCGCTGACCTTGCAGGCGAGTTTTGTCGTCAGCAGCGGTTTGTCCAAAGCATTGCTGGCCGATGCCCAAGGCCAGCGTCTGTATCAAGTGGGCGAGCGCTTGCCGGGTGGCAGCGTTCTGCGCCGGGTCGAAGCCGATCAAGTGGTGCTGTGGAGCAACGGTCGCGAAGCACGCTTGACGATGCAACCGTCTGCCACGCGATTCCTGCATCAACTGCAATCCCCGATGGATACCCGGGATCCAACGGTTTCTTTGCGTTATCTACGCCCGCTCGATGGGCCGTCAGAGTGATCAAACCCATGAACAGCTTCATTGGTGCGTGAGCGCTGCGCGCCATGCTACTTCTTGCCGTTTTCGCCGCAGCGACCTTGCCAGGCAGGCTTCAGGGGGCAGAAGAAAAATGGCAGCTGGCGATGAACAACGCCGAGCTGCGCGACATCGTCGAAGAAATTTCCGGCATTCTCGGGACGACCGTGGTGCTCGACCCCAGAGTCTCCGGGCACATCACGGTGATGTCCCGGCAAGCACTGGATCGCGAGGGTGTTCGCCGGTTGTTTTACTCGGTGCTCGATGCCCACAACTTCACGGTGATCGACGAAGGCGACCGAATTCTGATCACTCCGGTGAGCGAGGCCAAGACCCGCGCCGCAAACAGCCCTGCGACAAAGGCCGCGCCCTCGCAATTCGTCACCCGGGTCATCGAACTGAACAACAGCAACGCCACTGACATAGCCGGGCTGGTCAGGCCACTGGTGTCGACCAACGGATATGTCGGCCCATCGGTGTCGACCAATGCACTGGTGGTCACCGATACGGCTGCCAATACGCAACGAATTACCGGAATAGTCCGACAGCTGGACTCAGGGCAGGGCAGCCTGCATGCCGTGGTGCAACTGCGTCATGCACTGGCCAGCGATGTGGCCCCGGTCATGGAAGCGTCCCTGGGCAAACGCAATGCCGACTCCACGATCCAGGTGCTGGCCGACAACAGGACCAATCGGCTGATCCTCATCGGCCCACCCGCAGTTCGCCAGCGCCTGACCGAATTGATTCGTGGCCTCGACATACCCACTGCCGCGACACCCGACAACGCTCGCGTCATTCGCCTGCGTCACAGCGACGCCAAACAATTGGCCGAGATCCTGGAAACCATGGGGCAGGGCAGAAAACCGGCCCAGCCTGCCGGCAGCAACAAGGACACAACGCCCGGCACCCCATTCATGATCAAGGCCGACGAGAGCCAGAATGCGCTGGTGCTGATTGCCGAACCGTCACAGGTCAGGACCATCGAAAGCATCGTGCGCCAGCTCGATCAGCCGCGGGCGCAGGTGTTGATCCATGCCGCCATCGTTGAAATCTCCGGGGACATCGCTGAAGCGGTGGGTGTGCAGTGGGGCCTCAATACCGGTGATACGAAAGGCTTCATCAATTTTCCCGGCACCGACATCCCGATCGTCGGTGGCCTGACGTTCGATGAGAAAAAGTCGGCACCGGAAGGCGCACTGTTGCGACTTGGCAGCGATCGCTTCGGTGCGTTGATCTCCGCCCTGGCCAGCAATACCCACAGTAACCTGCTGTCCACGCCCAGCCTGCTGACCCTGGACAATCAGGAAGCGGAAATCATCGTCGGCCAGAACGTCCCGTTCAAAACCGGTTCCTACGCGACCAACAGCAGCGGCGCGGACAATCCGTTCACCACAGTCGAACGCAAGGATGTGGGCATCAGCCTGAAGATCAAGCCTTACATCAATGACGGTGCAACGCTGCGCCTTGAGGTCGAGCAGGAAGTGTCGGACATCGCGCCATCGGTATCGGGCATCGACTCTTCGGATCTGATCACCAACAAACGGGCGCTCAAGAGCACGATTCTCGCTGACGACGGCGAGATCATCGTGATCGGCGGCCTGATCCGTGACAGCGTGCGCACGCAGAAAAGCGGGGTGCCATTGCTGCGCGACATTCCTTACCTCGGTGCCTTGTTTCGCTGGACCCGCGACACCCAGACCAAAAGCAATCTGATGGTGTTCCTGCGGCCCACCATCGTGCGCGGCAAGGAAGACCTGGCCGATATCAGCCAGCAACGCTACAACGCGCTGCGTGATCTGAGCCAGGCGGGTGCGCGGGGCAATAACTCGTTGTTGCTGCCGGCGGATGCACGCCAGTTGTTCGAGCCTGACAGCCAGGCACCGGTGTTTGACCTGCGTCAACCGGCACGCAATCAGCCATGACGCCAACCACCGGAATTTGCGTACCGCTGCCCTTCGGTTACGCCCGGCGTTTCGGCGTGCTGCTGGAGTGCGACGACGGCGAATGGCACCTGACGATACGTATCGATACGCCACTCACGGCCCTGGCCGAAGCGCGGCGAATCTGCGGTCGGGCGTTGCCGTTGCGACTGTTGCCAGCGCAAGCATTCGCCGCGCGACTCGCCGCAACCTACCGTGAAGGTCAAAGCGCCGCCGAGCAGGTTGCCCAGGGGCTGGACGAGGAGCTGGATCTGCTGAGCCTGGTGGATCAGGTGCCTCAAACCGCCGATTTGCTGGAGCAGCAGGGCGACGCGCCGATCATTCGCCTGATCAATGCACTACTCAGCGAAGCGGTGCGTGAGCAGGCTTCCGACGTGCATCTTGAAACCTTCGAACACTACCTGTCGGTGCGCATGCGCATCGATGGGCAGTTGCGTGAAATGCTGCGGCCGCGACGTGAGCTGGCGGCATTGCTGGTCTCGCGCATCAAGGTCATGGCGCGACTGGACATCGCTGAAAAGCGTGTGCCCCAGGATGGGCGAATGACGCTCCGGCTGGCCGGGCATGAAGTCGATGTGCGGGTGTCGACCTTGCCCTCTGCATACGGTGAGCGCGTGGTGTTGCGCCTGCTCGACAAACAGGCCGGTCGCCTGGACTTGCAACGCCTGGGCATGCAGGACGACACCCTCGCGGCACTGCGGCAATTGCTGGGCAAGCCCCATGGCATTCTGCTGGTCACGGGGCCCACGGGGTCGGGCAAGACCACCAGTCTGTATGCCGCGCTGAGCAGTTTGAATGATCAGACGCGCAACATCCTCACCGTCGAAGACCCCATCGAGTACCACCTGCCGGGTGTCGGTCAGATGCCGGTCAATCCGAAAGTGGACATGACCTTTGCCCGGGGCTTGCGGGCGATTCTGCGCCAGGACCCGGACGTGGTCATGGTCGGTGAAATCCGCGACCGCGAAACCGCGCAAATTGCTGTCCAGGCGTCCCTGACCGGCCATCTGGTGCTGTCCACGCTGCATACCAACAGCGCGGTCGGTGCGGTGACACGTTTGCTGGATATGGGGATCGACGCCTACTTGTTGGCATCGTCACTGGTGGGCGTGCTGGCGCAACGGCTGTTACGCGCGCTGTGCCCGCACTGCAAGGCGCCCTGCAACGTGGATGGCGCGGCCCGCGAACGTCTGGGGCTCGCTGCCGCTGCGCCGTTGCAGCTCTTCAGGGCCGTGGGCTGCGAGCAGTGCCAGCAAGGCTATCGCGGGCGAATAGGAATCTACGAGCTGATCAGCCTGACACCGGCCATTGGCGCGCTGGTTCACCAGGGCGCCAGTGAGCAGGCGTTAGTCGATGAGGCACGCCTGGTATCGCGCAGCCTGTTTCAGGACGGTCTTCAACGAGTCATCGACGGGCTGACCAGTCTCGATGAGTTGCTGCGTGTGACGCAGGAGGACTGAGGCATGACGACATTCGATTACCGTGCCGTCAATGCACAGGGGCGCCCATGCAAGGGGCGGCTGGAGGCCGATAGCGCCCGTCATGCCCGGCAATTGCTGCGCGAGCGCGGGCTGTGGCCGCGGGGCTTGAGTGAAGTGAGCGTCGGCGTGAGTGGACTTCAGGGGGCGGGGCGATTGAGTGCCGCTGATCTGGCTTTGCTGACCTTGCAATTGTCCACCCTGGTTCAGGCGGGGCTGCCGCTGGAAGAAGCCCTCGGTGCGGTCGCCAGGCAAAGTGCCAAGCGCCGGGTTGCCGGCCTGCTGTCCGCAGTCCGTGGGCGGGTGATGGAAGGTCACGCCTTGGCCACGGCATTGGCGCAGTTTCCCAAAGCGTTTCCTGAATTGTTCTGCGCCACCGTCGCTGCCGGGGAACGTTCCGGGCATTTGGGGCGGGTGCTGGAGCAACTGGCCGCCTACACCCAGGCCCGCCAGGCCTCCAGGCAAAAGATTCAGATGGCAATGGTGTACCCGATGATCCTGATGCTGGCCAGCGTCCTGATCGTCGGTTTTCTGCTGGGATATGTCGTGCCGGATGTCGTGAAAATCTTCATCGACAGTGGCCAGCCGCTGCCCTGGTTGACGCGGGCGTTGATCGGGCTGAGCGATGGCCTGCGTGACCACGGGCTGCTGTTGCTTGGTGCCGTGGCGATATTGATTGGCTGTTGCCGTTGGAGCCTGCGCCAGTCGCATTGGCGGTTGCGTTGGCATGGTCTGGCGTTGAACGTCCCGATCATCGGGCCGGTACTGCGAGCGATGGAAGCCGCGCGCTTTGCCAGCACCCTGGCGATTCTCGGCAAGAGCGCGGTGCCTCTGGTCGACGCGCTGGAAATCGCCGCTGCCGTGATCGGCAACCTGGCCATTCGCGCGCGGATGGCCGATGTCGCCCGTTCGGTCCGTGAAGGTGGAACCCTGACCCGTGGCCTGGAACTGAGCGGCGACATCCCGCCCATGATGCTGCACATGATCGCCAGCGGCGAACGGGCCGGCGAACTCGATCACATGCTGGCCCGCGCCGCCGAACATCAGGAAAGCAGCCTGGCGGCCCGCATCGCCCTGGTGGTGAGCCTGTTCGAGCCGGCGATGCTGGTGCTGATGGGCGGTGTCGTGCTGCTGATCGTCCTGGCCATTCTTCTTCCGATTCTGAGCCTCAACCAATTGGTGAATTGACCCATGAACGCCCTGCATCACAGAACGTCCCAACGCGGTTTTACCCTGATCGAAATCATGGTGGTGGTGGTCATCATCGGCATTCTGGGCGCCATTGTCGTGCCGCAGTTCATGAGTCGCCCCGACCAGGCCAAAGTCACCGCAGCCAAAACCGATATCCAGGCCATCGCCACGGCCCTGGAAATGTACCGCCTCGACAACTTCCACTACCCCTCGACGCAACAGGGACTGGAGGCCTTGAACAAGCGTCCTTCCGGGCTGCCGGCGGCACGCAACTGGAACCCTCAGGGCTACCTGAAAAGCCTGCCGGTGGACCCGTGGAACACGCCCTATCAGTACCTCAATCCCGGGGTGAAATCAGCCCATGGCGCCTACGATCTGTACTCCCTTGGCTCCGATGGTGTCGTGGGGGGAGAAGGGCACGCGGCCGACATCGGTAATTGGGGCGACTGATTCATGTCGCGTCATGAACGGGGGTTTACCTTGCTTGAGTTGATGATCGTCATTGTCCTGATTGGCGTGCTGGTGGGCATGGTGAGTTTTGCCTCCGGCATGAACCCGGCGCAGCAAGCCAGACAGGAGGCGGGCGCGCTTGCCGGGCTGATTCGACAATTGCGCGAACAGGCGGTACTCGAAGGTCGGGAATACGGCGTGCGTCTCAGTGCTGACGGCTACCGGGCCATGCGCCTCGAACCGCGCGGCTGGGAGTCGGTGATGGCGTTCTATCGGTGGCCACGGGATCTGCGTCTGCGCTTCAAACACGACGGCTACAGCGTGACGCTCGGTGCCGATGAAGGACTGCCTCAGCTGTTGATGCTCAGCAGTGATGAAACCAGCACGTTCAGCCTGACGTTCGAGAGCCGGGGACGCAGTTGGCTGAGTCTTTCCGGCGATGGCATCGGCGAGGTCGTGATCGATGGCTAGGCCGCCGATCACACCCATGGGTGGATTCACCTTGCTGGAAATCATGGTGGCGCTGGCGGTTTTCGCGACCCTGGCGACCGCCGTGTTGTCTGCCAGCCAATTTGCCGTCAGGCAGGCCGGCGCCGCCGAGGAGCGTCTGCTCGCGGCGTGGGTGGCGGATAACCATCTGAATGAGCTGCGCCTGCAGCCTGCTGTGGCCATCGGACAGGCTCAACGGGTTGTGCAAATGGATCGCCGCGACTGGACTGTGCGCCAGAGCCACCGCGCAGCCAGCGACCCGCAACTGCTAGCAGTCGAGCTTGAGGTCAGTCTCACGCCGGGGCAAACCCTGCACCGCGCCAGCACCTGGATGCTCAGTCGTGAAGAATGAACAAGCAGGGTTCACCCTGCTGGAACTGGTCATTGCCATCGCGATTTTCGCCTTGCTGGGGCTGGCCAGCTGGACGCTGTTCAACTCAGTGGTCCGTGTGCAGCAGGCAATGAGTGCCCATGAACGCGAATTCAGAAACCTGCAGCGGGCCATGGCCGTGATCGAACGCGACCTGCTGCACATCACCGCGCAACCCATCGTACTTGAGCCGTCTCAACTGCAATGGCAACGCAGCAATTGGCGCAATCCACTGGACCAGCCACGCAGCGAACGTCAGACATTGACCTATCGCCTCGACAACGGCGCGCTGTGGCGCGACAGCATGGGCGAAGGCCAGTTGATCGAGCAGCGACAAAAGCTGCTCGACGATGTTCGACACCTGACTTGGCGACTATTCGACCGCCAAACCGATTGGCGCAGTGACTGGCCTGGCGGACAACGAGCGAGCACACCGCTGGCGGTGGAACTGCAGCTCTCGGCGGGGCGATTCGAAGGGATACGTCGCGTGATGCTTTTGCCGGGTGCAGGGCCATGAACAGGCGTCAACGGGGTGTCGCACTGATCAGCGTCCTGCTGGTGATGAGCCTGGCACTTTTGATTATCGGCACCGTGCTGCGCAGTCATCGACTGCTGCTGCAAGGCACTGGGCAACAACTGCAGCAGATACAACTGCGTCAGCTTGGCATGGCCGGGGAGGGCTGGGCGTTGGCGCAGTTGATGGCCCAACAGAACAACAGCGACCTGATCGCGCAGCGCAGCACGACGCTCGAATTGGAAAGCACGCCCGTGCAGGTAGACATCGAGGACCTGGCCGGACGCTTCAACCTCAATGCCGTGCTGGTGTCGGGCCAGATCGATCAGGTCACGCTCAAGCGCTGGGCGCGCTTGCTGGATTTGCTGGCGTTGCCGCCGCTGAAACTGGAGCAAGTCGGGGCATTGCGGGAGTTGAGTCAGTTGCGTCTGGTGGCGGGTGTCGACGGTCAGACGCTGCATCGCCTGGAGCCCTGGGTCGCCCTGTTGCCCACGGACGCTGCACTGAACATCAACACGGCCCCTGCGCTGGTACTGCGTTCGCTGGACGGGCTCGAAGCGGCAACGGTGGATGCCTTGCTGCGCCAGCGTTCAACGACACCATGGTCGAGCGTTCAGACCTTTACCCTGGACCCCTTGCTGTCCGGTCTCGGGTTGAACAGCCAGGGACTGGGCATCGACAGTCGCTGGTATCGGATTACGGTTCAGGTACCCCAGGGACAGAGATGGCTGCAATGGGTTACGGACGTCGAGCGCGATGCCAAAACCCGCGAATTGAAGATCCTGCAACGACGCATCCTGCCATCGGTTTCCCACGAGATGACCCCATGAACACCTGGCTCTACCTGACGGCCGAAGGCCTCGATGTTCCCTCGCTCGATTGGCCTTGCTGTGTATGGACGTCGACCGGTCAACGCCAGTGCCTGCCCTTGAGCCAGGTGGCGCAGGCTTTGAACAGGCAGAGAGTCGATTTGCTGCTGCCGATGGAGTTGTGCTGTTGGGTACGTAGCGAGCCGTGGCCTTCCAGGCGTCGGCCTGATAACCAGGCCATTGCCTTCGCCGTTGAAGAGCAGTTGAGCCAGACACTGGAAAAAATGCACTTGAGCGTCGGGGCTCGCGACCCGCTGGGGCGCTACCCGGTGATGGCGATTGACCGGGAGCGTTTTGCCGCTGTGCTCGCACTGTCGGTTGAAGCGGGCATTGACGTGCGATCGGTCTACGTCGATGCCGACCTCTTGCCCCCGGATCAGGCATCGGGCGTCTGGTGGTTTGGCCGTTGGCTGCTGGGTGGCGGGCTGCCGGCCCGTCTGACGTTGGCGGACGAGGGGGTGGCGCTGCTCAAACCGCAATTGCCGCCGGACATGCACTGGCGCGACGAGCGTCGGGACGAGGTGGATGGCGATCAATGGCTGACCCTGGCTCACGATCAGGCGATCAATTTGCTGCAAGGCGATTTTGCTCCGCGTCGAAAACGCCTGCCTTGGCGCGTGGGTGGTTTGGCGATGCTGATGCTGGCGCTGCTTCACTGGGGCGCCAGCGAGGCGCGAATCCACTTTCTGGAATTCGAAAGCCAGTGGCTTCGACATCGCAGCGAGCAACAATTCCAGGCGCTTTATCCACAGCACACCCGCATCGTCGATCTGGCGGCGCAACTCCAAACCCTGCAAAACCAGTCTGCTGCACCGCAAGCGGGCCGCATTGCCGATTTGGTCAGGCTGGTCGAGCACGTCATCGGTGCCAGCAACGTCGACGTCCAGCGCATCGAGTTTCGCGAAGGGGATGGCTGGAGAGTCCAGTTGACCGCCAACAGCTTCGCCGAGCTGGAACTGTTGCGCGAACGTGGGCGCCAGCAAGGCTTGCCCGTTCGACTCGACAGCGCGACCAAAGAACGCAACCGGGTACAGGCGACTTTGACCATGGAGCAGGACACATGAAACCTGTGCCGTGGAAAACGAAGGTGCAGCGGTTGTCGTTACGTGAACGAAGGCTGGTGCTGACGTTAGGGCTTCTGGTTTCAAGCGTCGCGGCATTCAGCCTGATTTGGCAGCCGACACAATTACGATTGGCGGCCGCCGAGCGTCAGTATCAGCAACAACTGGTCTTGGCGGTGCAACTGCAACAGGCTCATCCCGGCAGTCAGGCTCGCGTAGCCGTCGACCAGCCCTTGTCGTTGCGAGTCAGCGAAAGCGCGATGGCCGCAGGGCTTGAAATGCATCAGATGGACAGTGACAACGACCTGCTGCGCCTGACCCTCAGCGGCGACGCCATGGCATTGCTGTCATGGCTGGATCGCATTGAGCGTGATGGCGTCATGCTGCAATCGCTGACGCTGGAAAAGCGTGACAGCGCACTGCACGCCCAAGCCGTACTCCGATCCCCCCTGTAGGAGCGAGTAAGCTCGCGATGATCGTCAACGTTAACGCGGGAAACCTGACACCCCGCGGCGCTCTGTCGACCATCGCGAGCATGCTCGCTCCTACAGGGGTGAGGCGTTATTGCAGTGGCGGCAGCTTCGCCAGTTTCAACGCCACCAGCAAGGCCACCACCAGCAGCGTGCCGATGAACAGGCCAATGCCGCTCCAGCCGGCCAGGTGCCAGAACACCCCGCCCGCCGTGCCGGCGATGCTTGAGCCGGCGTAGTAGCTGAACAGGTAAAGCGACGACGCTTGCCCCTTGGCCACGGTAGCGCGGCGGCCGATCCAGCTGCTGGCCACCGAATGCGCACCGAAGAAACCGAACGTGAACACCAGCATGCCGAAGATCACCAACGGCAGGGCGGTGAACAGCGTCAGGGCCAAACCGGCAATCATCAGCGTGATGGTGCTCCAGAGTACTTTGCGACGGCCGAGTTTGTCGGCCAGCGCGCCGATCTTCGCCGAACTGTAGATGCCGGAGAGGTACACCACCGAGAGCAGCCCGACGTAGACCTGGTCCATGTGGTAGGGCTCGGCCAGCAAGCGATAGCCGATGTAGTTGAACAGGGTGACGAACGCCCCCATCAGCAGGAAGGCTTCAAGAAACAGCAATGGCAGGCCGGCATCGCGAAAGTGGCGGGTGAAGCCGTCCAGCAGGCTGCGCGGGTGCAGTGAGCGGGCGCGGAAATTGCGCGACTCGGGGAGGATTTTCCAGAACACGGCGGCGGCGACCAGCGCCATGCCGCCGATCACCAGCATCGCCGTATGCCAGCTGACGAAGTCGATCAACACACCGGTAATCAGGCGTCCGCTCATCCCGCCGATGGCATTGCCGCCAATGTACAGGCCCATGGCCAGGCCGATGTGCTGCGGATGGATCTCTTCACTCAGATAGGTCATGGCAACGGCGGCCAGACCGCTCAACGACAGGCCGATCAACGCGCGCATTACCAGGACGCCATGCCAGCTCGGCATCATTGCGCTGGCCATGGTGCAGAGGGCCGCGGCGAACAGTGCGGCGACCATCACCGGCTTGCGGCCCACGCGATCGGATATTGGCCCGGTGATCAGCAGGCCGATGGCGAGCATGCCCGTGGCCACCGAAAGGATCAGGCTGCTTTGCGCCGCGTTGATGGAATATTCGTGGGACAGCAACGGCATCATCGGCTGCACGCAATAGAGCAGGGCGAACGTGGCAAAGCCGCCACAGAACAGCGCCAGCACCGTGCGCATGAACGCCCGTGTGCCTTTTTCGATGTAGATCTCCGCCAGCTCGGCGACAACTTCACCCTGGGCGGCAGGTGGAACTTCGTGGGCGAGTGGAGCGACAGCAGTTTTCACGTTGGACCTCGGTGGGGCGCAGCCGGTCAGGCAATGAAAAAAGCATATAGCTGGCTAACGATTCAATCCAATATATTGTTCGACCTGTTTGATAGCTTTTACGACCTAATGAGGTGTTCATGGAACTGCGTCATCTGCGCTACTTCATCGCGGTGGCCGAAGAACTGCATTTCGGCCGCGCCGCACAGGCGTTGGGCATTTCTCAGCCGCCCTTGAGCCAGCAGATTCAGGCACTGGAACAGGAGCTTGGCGCACGGTTGTTCGAGCGTACCAATCGTCGGGTCGAGCTGAGCGAGGCCGGTCGTCTGTTCCTCGAAGAGGCACGCCTGGTGCTGGCACAGGTCGACAAGGCGGCAGATGTGGCCCGGCGCGCAGAGCTGGGCGAACTGGGTGAACTGAAAATCGGCTTCACCTCCTCGGCGCCCTTCAACTCGACCATTCCCCAGGCGATTTATGCGTTTCGCCAGCGTTTTCCGGCCGTGCACTTGAACCTGCGGGAAATGAGCAGCACCCAGGTGGCCGATGCCCTGGTGGATGAATCGATCGAAGTCGGCATCATGCGGCCGCTCGGGCTGCCCGATTCACTGAGCGTGGTCGAATTGATGCACGAGCCGCTGGTCGCCGTGCTCAGCTCCAAGGACCCGTTGGTCAAGGGCAGTGAAGAGGGACTGTTCCTGTCGGCGCTGGCCCTGGAGCCGTTCGTGTTTTTCCCGCGCAGCTATGGCAGCGGCCTGTACGCCCAATTGCTCAGCCTGGCGCGCGACGCCGGCTTCAGCCCGCACTTCGCCCAGGAGGCCGGCGAGGCCATGACCATCATCGGCCTGGTGGCGGCGGGGCTCGGCGTCTCGGTGCTGCCGGCGTCCTATCGACGGATGCGCATCGAAGGTGTGGTCTATCGGCCCTTGCTCGATCCGGCAGCGGTGTCGGCGGTGTGGTTGGTGCAGCGCAAGGACCAGAAATCGGCGATGGCGCGGGCGTTTGTCGAGTTGTTGACCAGCAAGGTTGAACCCCTCAAGTCCTGACGGCTGCGCCGTCAATCGCGAGCAGGCTCGCTCCCACAAGGTCTGGCGGTGTTGACCCAATATCCGCCACACCACCGATCCACTGTGGGAGCGAGCCTGCTCGCGATGGCGGCCCCAAGAACACCTCAAAAGCCTCGGCCTACCGGACATTTCACTCTTGCCTGTAAGGCAATTCTGAAATCCCCGAAGCAGGCTACAGCGCCTTGCGGCACTGCCTACAACTACTCCAGAATCCGCCGGCTTGTGCGCTTGGTGGACCATCGCTAACGTGATTCGGGTCACTGATAGTCAGTGATCGGGTTTAGTAGCCCGTCGTTATACGTAGTGCATTTGCGCTCCCGATAGGCAGGTATGTTCATACCTGCCCTTGACGGTAGCTGTGCGCAGGGCGCCCTCGGGCGCGCCGGTTCGTGTAACCCGGTCTACTAACCTGCGCACGGCTGCCACCCTTCGGATTAGTCGCGATCAGGTGTTGGCTCCCATCATTCAAGGACCCAAACCATGACCCATACCGCAGACACCGACCCGGAAAAACCCCGCCAACCCAGCACAATCTTCCTCATCGCCCCCGACATCGACAACCATACCCTGCTCGAATATGCCTGCGTCTCGCTGGCCTCGGCCAATGTCATGGCCAGCGATTTCGCCAGGAGCCTGAACGGGCCACAGAGCAACACCCTGCTGGGCATTCAGCAATCGATCATGCTGGGGGAACTGGCGGTGAATCGGGTGCTGGACAACCTCGATCCACCATAGTCCCGATCCCTGTAGGAGCGAGCATGCTCGCGATGGTGTTCCGGACAACGCGGGCATTCAGGCAGCCAGCGTTTGATCGTTCCCACGCTCCGCGTGGGAATGCAGCCCGGGACGCTCTGCGTCCCTTCACAAGCGCGACGCAGAGCGTCACAGGAGGCATTCCCACGCAGAGCGTGGGAACGATCAGGAGGTCGCGGTGCGCAGGGCCCTTTGTCGTTTCTGGTGTTACGACCAGCGCTTGAAAATCAACGAAGTATTCACCCCGCCAAACGCAAAATTGTTGTTCATCACGAACTGATTGCTCATCTGCCGGAACTCGCCGCGCAGGTAGTCGAGCTTGCCGCAGTGCGGGTCGACGTTGTCGAGGTTGAGAGTGTGCACGTAGAGGTCGCGGTTGAGCATTTCGATGCTGAACCAGGACTCCAGCGCGCCGCAGGCACCGAGGGTGTGGCCCAGGAAACTTTTCTGCGAGCTGATCGGCATGTGCTCGCCGAACAGGCTGCTGGTGGCCAGGGTTTCGGCGATGTCGCCCTGTTCGGTGGCGGTGCCATGGCCGTTCACGTAGCCAATGTCTGAAGGCTTGAGATTCGCATCCTCAAGGGCCAGTTCCATGGCCCGGCGCATGGTGGCCTGCTCCGGCCGTGTGGTGTGCTGGCCGTCGGCGTTGCTGCCGAAACCGACGATTTCCGCATGGATGTGCGCGCCACGTGCCAGTGCGTGTTCCAGCTCTTCAAGCACCAGCATGCCGGCGCCTTCACCGATCACCAGGCCGTCGCGGGCGCTGTCGTAAGGGCGTGGAGACAACTGCGGGGTGTCGTTTTTCAGGCTGGTGGCGTAGAGCGCGTCAAAGACCATGGCTTCGGTGGGGCACAGCTCTTCGGCGCCGCCGGCGAGCATCAGGGGCAGTCGTCCGAACTTGATGGCTTCGTACGCGTAGCCCACACCCTGGCTGCCGCTGGTGCAGGCACTGGATGTCGGGATCAGGCGGCCGGTGAGACCGAAGAAGATGCTGATATTCGCCGCTGTGGTGTGCGGCATCATGCGCACATAGGAGTTGGCATTCAGGCCTTCGGCCACCGAGTTGAGCAGCATGTTGCCGAACGCCTTGATCTCGTCGGTGCTGCCGGTGGATGAGCCGCAGGCGACGCCCATGCGCCCGTCCCTGATCGATTCGTCGCCCAGCAGCCCGGCATTGGCCAGCGCCTGTTCCGAAGCGCCGACAGCCAGACGCGAGACGCGGCCCATGCTGCGCAGTTGTTTGCGCGTCCAGTGCCCTGGCACCTTGAAATCATCGATGGGGCCGGCCAGGCGAGTGTTGAGCTCGGTAAAACGGTCCCACTCGTGCATACGGCGGATGCCGCTGCGGTTGGCCGCAAAGTGTCCGGCGATGGTTTCCCAGTCATTACCCAGGGAGGTGATACCGGCCATGCCGGTGACGACAACGCGTTTCATCAACACAGGCCTCCATTGACGGCCAGAACCTGCCGGGTGATGTACGAAGCTTCCGCCGACATCAGGAAATTCACCGCGCCGGCCACCTCTTGCGGGGTGCCCATGCGCTGTGCGGGAATCATTTTCATCAGTTCTTCCACCGGCACGTTTTCATCGAGCATCGCCGTGTCGATCAGGCCAGGCGCGACACAGTTGACGGTGATCTTGCGCTTGGCCAGTTCGATGGCCAATGCCTTTGCCGCGCCGATCAGCCCGGCCTTCGAGGCACTGTAGTTGACCTGGCCTCGGTTGCCGATCAGCCCGGACACCGAGGTGATGCAGACAATCCGTCCCGCCGCGCGCCGACGAATCATCGGCATCATCACCGGGTGCAGCACGTTGTAGAAACCGTCAAGGTTGGTGCGCATCACCACATCCCAATCATCCTCGCTCAACGCCGGAAAAGCACCGTCGCGTGTCAGGCCGGCATTGAGCACCACGCCGTAATAGGCGCCGTGGGTTTCCACGTCGGCCTCAAGAATGGCCTTGCAACCGGCGCGGTCGGACACATCGAACTGCAGGATGCGCGCATTGCGCCCCATGGCCTCGATTTCGCCTTGTACTGCCGTGGCTTCGGTCAGGCCGCTACGGCAATGCAGCACGATGTCATGCCCGGCCTGGGCCAGGCGCAAGGCGATGGCGCGGCCGATGCCGCGGCTGGAACCGGTGACCAGTACGGATTCAGTCATGACGGGGTTCCTGCTGAAGAGTCTTGAGGTTCATGAAGGTATTGAGCCGCTTGAGGCGGGCGATACACATTCAGACGGGCGGTCGCGTGGATGCCCGGCCCGTCGATATGACATTCGAATACGCCCATGCCGTTGTCGTCTTCCAGCGAGCGGATGCCATGGATGGTCAGTTCGGTGCCGGCCGGAAAATCCTCGACGTTGCATTCGAACTTGCGACTGCCGAGCAAAAAACCCAGTTCCACCGCATCGCCGCGCTGGCGCGCCTGGCAGCCGGCGAAGGCCGCGACGCTCTGGGCCATCAGTTCAATGCCGACCCACGCCGGCAGGCTGCCGTCAGGGCGGTTGAACAGTCCGTCGGGCTTGACCGTCAGGCGTGTGCGAATCTGCTCCTCGTCGAAGGCCAGTATCTGATCGATGAGAATCATGTCGCCAGCGTGGGGCAGCAGTTCGGCGAGCGGCCAGTCAATCATGGGGCGTCTCCGATAATCAGGCTGATGTTGTTGCCACCGAAGGCGAAGGAATTGCTCATCAGGTAGCGCGGACCTGTGGACGCCAGGCAATCGGTCGGGGTCACCCAATTCAGGACGGGTAGTTCGGGGTCCGGTTGACCGTCCCAGATGTGCGGCGGCAAGGATCGGTCGTGGTTGCCTGCGCTCAGGCTCAACCAGCAGAACGCCGCCTCCAGCGCGCCCGCCGCGCCCAGGGTGTGTCCGGTCATGGGTTTGGTCGAGGAGCAGGGCACGCCCGCGGGGAACAACGCCGCCACGGCCTCGCTTTCCATGGCGTCGTTGTGCCGGGTGGCGGTGCCGTGCAGGTTCAGGTAGCTGATCTGTTGCGCTTGCAGCCCGGCACGCTCCAGCGCCGTGCTCATGGCTTGCCGGGCACCACGACCGGTGGGCTCCGGTGCGGAAATGTGGTGTGCATCGGAGCTGGCGCCGCTGCCGAGCAGGGCAATCGATTGATGCTCGCCGGCCTGCCTGCTCATCAGGAACAACGCGGCGGCTTCACCGATGTTGATGCCATTGCGGTTCAGAGAGAACGGATTGCAGCGATCATCGGAAACTGCCTCCAGTGACGAAAAACCATTGAGGGTCAGCTTGCACAGGCTATCGACGCCACCGCACAGCACCGCATCGCACACCCCGAGATCCAGCAGGCGCCGGGCGCTGGCCAAGGCACGGGCGCTGGAAGTGCAGGCGGTGGAAATCACGTAGGTCGGGCCGCCGAGTTGCAGCCAGTCGGCGAGGAAGTTCGCCGGCGCGCTGAGCTCTTGTTGCTGATAGTCGTATTCGGCCGGGAATTGCTGCTCACGCAGGTAGTGGGCCAGGCCCCGGCTGGCTTCGTCGATGCCCGAGGTGCTGGTGCCCAGCACGACGCCGATACGCTCGCGGCCATAGGTCTGGATCGCCTGATCGATGTCCTGGCGAATTTGCAGGGCGGCTTCAAGCAGCAACTGGTTGTTGCGCGTGCCATGCCTGGCCAGTTCGGCAGGGATCTGCGCCAGTTCACCCGCCACAGCTCCCACAGGCAACGAGCGTTCCGGCACCCAGCCGGCTTCGCTGCGCATGCCGCTGCAATCGCCGGCAAACAGATTGCGCGCGACTTCGTCCTTGCCCCGGCCCAGTGCGCAGATCACCCCGAGGGCATTCAGGTAGGCGCTCATGGTGCCTCCTCATTCAATTGCGTGACCTGATACTTCGGGCCTTTGGGCAGATTCAATTCAAAGTTCATCGGTTGTGAGTAACGGACGTCCCACCGCTTGGGCAGGGAGCGTTGAGTGCCATGCTGCCAGGCGGCGGGGTAGTTGCCGGCCAACTGGTCCTGGGGTGTCAGCGCAAACAGCAGCGCGGCGAACAGCTCCCGGGCTTCCGGATTGGGCGGCAGCAAGCCATCGGCTTGCCACTGGCCGTTCGCCAGTTTCTGACGGGCCTGGGGAATGCCCAGCAAATCCATCATCGACCAGCGAATGGCCGGGCCTTCCTGCTGGATCACCAGCACCCAGTCCTGACGCTGTTCGGCTTGCAGCCGCTGGATGTGCAATTGCAGCGGCAAGGGCAGCGTCGGTGTTTGCGCGGGCAGCGGGGGGCGGCTGGTGCAGGCACTGAGTAAAAGCATGCAGGTGAGCAACAAAATCCTGAAGGTATTCACAGTCCCTGTGGGAGCGAACCTGCTCGCGATGGCGGCCATGAATTCAAAAAACAGGGTGACTGACACGCCGCTATCGCGAGCAGGCTCGCTCCCACAGGTGGGGGGTTGCTGACGACCGGCAATCAACATCACACAGCACCTTCCAGCGGCTTGCGCGCAACCACGTTCACCAGCGTCTCTTCTCTTTGGCCAAAGGGTTTTGGCTTGCGCAGGCCCAAGTGTTCCAAAAGACCGAAATCCGTGGCCCGGCTCCACCACAAATACGGATAAGACACGTTTTGCTCGTGGAATTCGAAGCCCTGGCGGCGAATCATTTCCAGGTACTGCGCGGCACTTTTCTGCACGTGCATCGGATGCCGGAACAACCAGCGAATCACCCAGGTATCAATGTAAGCCTCGGTGGATTCGGCGAACAGCAGATAACCGCCCGGCTTGAGCACGCGGTAAAACTCGGCCAGTGCCCGCTCCTGTTCCACCAGGTGATGGAAGGTCTGGTGGCAAAACAGCAGGTCGACGCTGGCGTCCGGGAGCGAAAGGTTGGCGCAGTCGCTGCCGATCAGCTCCACGGGTGTCTCCAGATTGACCGCTTCTTCACGGCACTGGTTCAGGCTGTCCGGGTCGGCATCCACGCCAATCAGACGTTCGGGCATGAACGCACGGCAGAGCAGCGCGAATGATTTGCCCTGGCCGCAACCGGCATCCAGCAGCACCGGGCGCTCGGGGGGCGCCTCGCTGAACAGGCCGCGCAGGTCATCGACCGCCAGGCGCAACACATAGTGCTGCCAGATGCGGCTGCGCAGGAACCAAAGTCCGAAACGGGTTTCTTCGACGTAGTTGTCGCTCAAAAAGCTCATCTCGCATCCTTTGCACAGAATTCTGAAATCACCTTCAACCGACGCCTGGCCTCACTGACGAACGGGTTGCGTTCGTCCCAGGCATAGCCGGCCAGGATCGAACTGATCATGCGACGAATCTCCACCGAGCTGCCCTCGTGGAAAATCACATCCTGGAACGTGCCGTCGTACCAGCCTTCGACATAGCAACGGAAAGTATCGACCCCGCGCTTGAGCGGTTCGGCGAACTCGCGTTGCCAGTCGACCGTTTCCCCTTGCAGCTGACGGTGCAGGACTCCCGCCGCCATGCTCGCCGAGCGCATGGCGATGGTGACGCCGGAGGAAAACACCGGGTCGAGGAACTCCGCTGCGTTGCCCAGCAGGGCAAAGCCCGGTCCGTGCAGGGCCTTGACGTTGGCCGAGTATCCGCCAATGGCGCGCGCCGGGGTATCCCATACCGCGTTGCTCAAGACCTCGGACAGGCTCGGCGTCTGGGCGATGAAGCTGCGTAAGCATTCGTCCAGATTGTCGCTGCTGCCCTTGAAATGTGGCTCTGCGGCGACCACGCCGACCGAGCAGCGCCCGTTGCTGAACGGGATGGTCCAGAACCAGATGTCGCGTTGGGTCGGGTGTGTGGTGACAAGGATTTTCGAGCGGTCGAATGTCGGGCTGTCGATGCGGTCGTCGATGTGGGTGAACACGGCCTGACGCACCGGGAAGTTCGAGGGGGCTTCGAGGTCGAGCAGGCGCGGCAATACGCGCCCGTAACCGCTGGCATCGAGCATGAAATCAGCCTCGATACGGTATTCGCTGCCGTCCTCGCGACGTACGCCCAGCTGCGGTCCGGAAAGGTCGATATCGACGCTGACAATGGTTTCTCCGTAGCGGATTTCAACCCCTTGCAGCGCCGCCTGGTCGGCCAGCAACTTGTCGAAATCGGCGCGTTGCACCTGGAACGTCGTCGACTTGCCATGGCTGAAGGTGTCACCGAAATCGAACGTGCTGCGCCGCTCGCCCCAGGCGAATGCGGCACCGGTTTTCACCTGGAAACCGGCGGCGTTGACGGCGTCGAGCATGCCGGCTTCTTCGACGAAGTCCAGGCAATGGGACAGCAGGCTTTCGCCGATGGAAAACCGTGGGAAATGCTGGCGCTCGATCACCAGTACATCGTGACCCTTGCGTTTGAGCAGCGCGGCGGCAATGGCGCCGGAAGGGCCGGCACCGATGACCACGATCTGACGACGTTGCGTGTCAACGGTTGGCATGGGGGCTCCTTGCCGTAATGACAGCCTGCCGGGGGATCCGGTGCATGCCGGCCAATGCCGGCATCAGTGTTGCGACCAGCCCCATCAGCATCAGCGCAAAATACAGTGCCGGGCTGATGAGTTGTTGTTGCAACAGCAGGTTGAGAAAGACGATCTCGCTCAGGCCGCGAATGTTGAGCAACACGCTTTCGCGCCAGCGGCTGGCGCCCTGGAACGAAGCACCGGCCCAGGCCAGGCCGAGCCAGTTGCCCAGCAATTTGCTGGCGATGGGCAACAGCAGCAGCGCCAGCAGCTGCGTCCAGCCGAGACTGTCCATGGCGCTGTGTACGTTGATCTGCACAATGCCGAACGTCAGGATCAGTGGAATGGCGATGTAAGTCTGCAAGCGACTCATCCAGAGCGCCGACAACGGCAGCACCAGCGGTGCCTTCAAGGCGGCCATGATCAAGACATAGCCGATGCCGAAAATCAGAGCATTGAGTTTGTAGTGTTCGGCCACCATCAGCAGCGCGAAAAAGCCCAGGCTGTACAGCCAGAGCTGGCGCAGGCCCAGCAGCCGCAGCAGCACGGGCAGACAGGCACCGACCAACGGCAGCAACAGGCTGCTCAGGTGCAGGGTGCCCTGGGCGATGGCGAACAGGGTCCAGCAAGTGAGGTCGATGAGAATCGCGGTCTGCACCAGCCGTCGGGTGGCGGCGGGTGGATAAGCGATGTGCCGCAGATACAGGTACAGCACCGGAATCGCGGTAATGGCGAACAGCAGGCCGATCGCCAGGGAGCTGAGCCAGGGCTGCGGCGGTAAAAGCCAGACTGCCGTGGCGAGGCCGCAGGCAAAGGGAATGCAGAAGCTCGGCAGGGCGATTTTCAGACTCTGGCGGTCCAGTTGCAGATCGATCACGTCGCTGAGGATGTAACCCAGCAACAGTGCAAAACCGAAGCTGTAGAGGTTTTTCAGCCAGCCCGGTGACACCAGTGCGGCACCACTGAGTTGCCAGTGCGGCTCGATCCAGAAATACATCAGCAGCGGCAAACCCAGGGTCGCCAGCAGCAATTGGCTGACGATCGGGATCAGGCCGAAGTGGCGACCTACACGGGTCGCCACGGCGAATAGCGCCAGGGCCATTATCCAGAACAGCGCAATCATCATGCGGTCGGCTCCACGATTGCGGCCGGGCTTGCGTGCCGGCCGGCCCAAGGGGCGAGGATGAAACTGAACATCAGGCCCAGGCTGACCGAAGCCCCGAAGTTGCTCACCGCCGGCGTGCTCGACACGGCCAGCAAACCGAACGACAGCCAGGTGGTTGCCGCCGCCAGCAAGGTGCCCAGCAGGCTCACGGCGGCGCCGCCCACCTGCTCACGCATCAGGATCGCGTAATCGACGCTGATCGCGGTCACCAGCAACAGGCCGAACAGACTGAACAGGGTCAAGGGTTGCCCCAGCCAGCCCAGGCTGGCCAGGCTGCACAGGGCGGCCAGCAGCGGCAGGGCAATGATGCGCAACGCACCGCCCAGACCGAACGGCAAGACGAGCACCAGCACGATCAGCACGCAGGAGGCGAGTTTAAGCTCTGCAGCGCTAATTTGAGTGGCGGCGAACACGCTGTTCAATTCGCCCAGCCGGTCGACCAATTGCACACCCGGCAGATCTTCGGCCTGGACTCGCAGCAAGGCCGGGTTGTTGAGGCCTTGAAGGCTGACCATCGCCGCCACGCCGTCAGCGGTCGGCCCCAGCCACAACGCGCGGTAAGGCTCACCCAACGGACCGGCGAGCACGGCATCGATGTCTTCGACCGGCAAGGCCTGCAACTGCGTCAGTTCGGCTTGCAGCGCCTGTTGCGTCACGCCGACATCGAGCAGCGGCTGCCAGAGTGGCGGCAGTTTGTTCAACGCCTCGCGCAACTGGCGCTGTTGACTCGGCGGGCTGACCAGTTGATTGAGCGACAGGTAGCCCTGAAGTTTTCCCAGATTGACCAGTTGATCCAGACGCTCGCTCAGCGCGCCCTGGCGTTCAAGCAGTTGCTGTTGATCGACCGCCCGTATCAGGAAGAACTGGCTGGTGGGCTGATAGCCGGTGATCCGGGCAATGGCTTGCGCTTCGTCAGTCAATTGCCTGGGCGTGCCGACCCATTGGCGGATGTCGTTTCTCGTTTCGAGCTGCAACAGGCCGCCTGCACAGAAGGCAATCAACAGCGCCAGCAACACGGGTGTACGGACATGCCTGAGCAGAGCCTCGCGAAGCGCCAGCAAACCGGTGGACACCCGCAGCGGCCATTGCGCGGGATTCAGCGTCAGGCCCTTGAGCAGTGCCGGCAGCAGACATACGGCGGACAAATAGGCGCCGAGCAGGCCGGCGGCGGAGAACACCGCGATCTGGGTCAGCGCCGGGAACGGCGTCCAGGCCAGGGCCAGGTAACCGATGGCGCTGGTGATCAGGCTCAGGGTCAACCCCGGCAACGTCAGGCGCAGGGCCGGCCAGCTGTGCCAGGGTTTCAGGCTCCAGCTCTTGGACAGGTAATGCAATGGGTAGTCGACGGCCACACCGATCAGGCTCGACCCCAGTACCAGCGTGATCACGTGCATGTGGCCGAACAGTGCCACGCAAGCCACTGCACCGAACAGCATGCCCACCAGTACCGGGACGAAGGCCAGCAACACGCGCCAGCGACGGAAGGCCAGTAACAGCAGCAACAGAATGCCGAGCGTGGCACCGCCGCCGACCCAGGTCATTTCCCGGGTGGCCTGCTTCTGGCCATTGGCGGCGTACAGCAGGCCGCTGGCCGCCAGCAATTGCACGTCTGCAGCCGCCGCTTGTTCACGGCTGTGCTGTAGCAGGTTTGCCACTTGCAGCGGCAGGTTCATGTCAAAGGCATTGCCGGTGGTCCGCGCACGCAACAATACCCAGCTCTTGCCGTCGGCATCGGCAACCAGCGCGCCGCTGCCGATATCCAGTTGCACAGAGCCGTGTTGCGGCTGGCTGTTCTGGATGCGCCCGGTCAGGCCCAGCCAGTCGTCCTGGCTGGGAACCAGGCTGAAACCGGTGAAGGGGTCGAACAGCGCCTGGACGCGCTGCTGAATAAAGGCGTCCGGATGCTCGATCAGTTGCTGGCGATCCTCGGCAGACAACATGGCCAGTCGGCCTTGCAGCAGCTGCGTGCGAAGGGCCGGCAAGTCGGCTTGCAGGTTCCACTGGACCTTTTCAAACAGACCGCTGGTTTGCCATTGATCGCCGAGTTTTTGCGCCATTTGAATGGCCTGCTCACGATCCTTGTGGCCGACCAGCACCAGCATTTCGCGGTTAAGCGGTTCTTGCATGCGTTGTTCGGCGCGCAGTTCCAGCGCATCCGGCGCGGTGCCGGGCACCAGTTCCATCAGGTTGGCCGACAGCGGTGCGCCGTCACGCCATTGCCAACCGGCGAGCGCGAGCACCGCCAGCAGCAGGATCAGGAACAACCGTGGCAGCAGGCGTTCACTGGGCAAAGTCGTGCTGCTCCGAGTCGCTCAGCGGTTGGGCGCTGGTGCTGTCCTGCATGCGCAACAGGGTGCTGTCACCCTGGGTTTCCAGCAGTTCGATGCTGTTGACCAATTCGCCACCGGCAATATTGATCTGATTGAACACCTGCTTGAGCAGCATTGAACGCGGTACCAGGGTCAGCTTCCAGTTCTGTTCGTCGCCGCTCAACGACAGTTCGAAATCCCGTTGCAGTCCGCTGCTGTCGCCTTGCAACACGGCAAGGAACAAGCGGTTCTGCTCGGCGCCGGCGCTCTTGCCCGGCAGCATCTGCCAGCCTCCGGCATCGCGCCGGGCAATGCCCTGGCCGGTGATGCGGTAGTCCTGCTGTAGCGGTGTCTTGAGCAGCCACAGCAAGCCATGGTTTTTCGCCAGGACGAACGTGCCCTTGCTGGTCAGTGGCTGCGGCAGGGCGCGCAGGTGCTTTTCCTGGACGAAGTTGCCGTGGATCACTTCGGGTTTGGCCAACTGATCGCTGAGCTGTTGCAGATCGAACGCCTGCGCCAGCCCCGAAAAACCCAATAAAACGCAGAACCCTGTAGGAGCGAGCAAGCTCGCGAAAAACCTGAAGGCGCCGCGGAGTGTCAGTTGCCCAGCGTTATCGTTAACGACCATCGCGAGCGTGCTCGCTCCTACAGGAAACATCATGGCAGGGCTCTCTCCACGGCTTCGACAAACACCTTGGGCGATGCCAGTTGCATCTCGCGGTTGCTCATGTCGACGGCGACCTGCACGGAGCAGGCGCGGGTCAGGCGTTCGCCGGTTTCCAGGTCGCTGATCAGGTAGCTGATTTTCAGACGGTTCTCCCACTCCACCAGATTGGCGCGTACGTTCAGCCGCTGCCCGAACACCGCACCGCGAACGTAGCGCAGTTGCAGGTCAATGACCGGCCACGCATAGCCCGACTCGGACATGGCGTTGTAGTTGTGGCCGATCTTGTCCAGCAACGCGCAACGGGCGATTTCCAGGTACTTGATGTAATGGCCGTGCCAGACAACGTTCATGCTGTCGACGTCAAAAAACGGCACGAGGATTTCCGTATCAGTGTGCAGCACTCCCTTGCTACGCATGCAGCCTCCAGTGTTGTTCGGCGATTCGTTGCAGGCAAAGGCGCAATTCGCCTTCCAGCGCGCGGTCTTCGATGACGGGTGCGAAGTCTATGGCCAGTTCGGTGTGCATGGCGGCCAGGGCCGGCGGCAACGGGCGCGCGTCCGCAGCCTGCCCGCGTAGCCACACGCCCTGATTGGCGGCCAGCAGCGTAGCGGCGGCGACCTGTTCGGTCAGCTCCAGCACGCGAATCGCATCCCGGGCTGCGATGGTGCCCATGCTCACTTTGTCCTGGTTGTGGCATTCGGTGGAACGCGAAAACACGCTGGCCGGCATCGTGTTTTTCAGCGCTTCGGCAGTCCAGGCGCTGGCACCGATCTGCACGGCCTTGAAGCCGTGGTTGAGCATGGCGCGTTCGGCGCTGGCACCGGACAGGTTGCTCGGCAAACCGTGGTTGTAGCGCTCGTCTACCAGCAGCGCGAGCTGGCGATCCAGCAGGTCGGCGACGTTGGCCACCAGGTTTTTCAGGCTGTCCATGGCGAAGGCGATATGGCCGCCATAGAAATGCCCGCCATGCAGCACGCGCTCCGCTTCGGCATCGATGATCGGGTTGTCGTTGGCGCTGTTGAGCTCGGTCTCGATGAATGAACGCAGCCAGTTCAGGCTGTCGGCCAACACGCCGAGCACATGGGGCGCGCAGCGCAGCGAGTAGCGGTCTTGCAGGCGGTGCAAGGGCGCGGTCGGCGCGTCGATGGCCAGGTCCTTGCGCAACCAGGCGGCGACCTGCATCTGCCCCGGATGCGGTTTGGCGGCGAACAGGCGTTCGTCGAAGTGCTCCGGGTTGCCTTGCAGGGCGACCACGTTCAGCGCCGTGATACGGGTGGCCAGTTGCAGCAGGTAATCGGCGCGGGCGTAGGCCAGGCAGGCCAGACCGGTCATCACCGCCGTGCCGTTCATCAGTGCCAGCGCTTCTTTCGGGCGCAGCACCAGCGGTTGCCAGCCGAGTTCGCGGTGCACATCGGCAGCCTGGCGGCGTTCGCCACGAAACATCACTTCGCGCTCGCCGGACAGGGTCGCTGCAACGTAGGACAGCGGTGTCAGGTCGCCGCTGGCACCGACCGAGCCTTCTTCCGGGATCAGCGGCAGGATGTCGTGTTCGAGAAACGCTTGCAGGCGCTCCAGCAGTTCCACGCGCACACCGGAAACGCCATGGCACAGCGACTGCAGGCGGGCTGCCAGCACCGCACGGGTGGCCTTTGCGTCGAGCAGTTTGCCCAGTCCGCATCCGTGGAACGTATAGAGATGCTGTGGCAGCGCCTCGACATGATGCAGCGGCACCGCCACCACGCAGGAGTCGCCGTAGCCGGTGGTCACGCCATAGATCACGCCTTCCTTGTCCAGCAGGGAATCAAGGAATCGCGCGCCCTTGGCAATGCGCTCGCGGTAGTCAGGATCGCCCTGCAAGCGTGTCGGCGCCTGACGGTTGGCCGCAGCCAGCACGTCTTCGATGCGCAAAGGGAGTTCGCCGAAAGTTACCGGCTCAAGCGTTGGCGTCGTCATCGGTCTTCCAGAAAGGGTAAAAGTTGAACCATTGTTTGGGCGCTTCGAGGCAATAGTGACCCAAGCGTTCGGCGTAGCGGGACGCCCACTGATGAATGACCTGCTCACGGTCGTTGCGCTTCCAGGTGATGGCGTCGGCGAACGGTTCGATGGTCAGTCGATAGTCGCCGTCGGGCTTTTTCAGGCACAGCAGCAGATTGATCGGGCATTTGAGCAGGCCGGCCAGCAGCCACGGTCCTTGCGGAAAGTTTGCCGCGTGACCGAGGAAGTCCACCGTGACACTGCGCCCGCCATGCAGCGGCACGCGGTCGCCGGCAATCGCCAGCCATTCGCCGCGCTCCAGGCGCTCGTGCAGTTGCAGCATGATCACCGGGTCCAGTTCGCTGACCTGAATCAGGCGCAGGTTGGTCGCCCCGGCCTCACCCAGCAAACGGTTGAACTGCTCGGCGTGCTTGGTGTGCACCAGCACGTTCATCGTCACCTTTTCGCCGATTTCCGCCAGCGCACGGCAGACCTCCAGGTTGCCCAGGTGAGCGCCCACCAGCATCTGCCCGCGCACACCGCGCAATTGGTCGCGCAGCAATGCCGGATCGTTGATTTCAATCTGCTCGATGCCGAGTTTGCCGTTCCATACGTCGAGCTTGTCGAGCATGGAGTCGGCGAAGGCCATGAACTGACTGAAAACCCGCCATTGGCTCGGGCGCAGTTCGCTGCGCCCGCTCCAGTCGGCGAGCCGTTGCTGGTATTGCCAGGCGCTGTGCCGGGCGCTGCGGCCGAACAGGAAAAAGTACAGCACGATGCCATACAGCAGTGGGCTCAGCAGCCGACGGCCCAGCACTTTGGCACCGAACGCCGTCAGCTTCATCAGCCAGAAACTGCCGCGCTCCTCGCGGTCGGCCCAGTGTTGCTTGTCGCTGCTCATCTGCGCCACCGACGCCAGAGAATCAGGGGCGAGCGCACCAACATGCCGAAGAACAACCGGGTGTGCATGCTCGAAATCAGTACGTTGTCGTGGAACAGGCGGAAGTGTGAAACGCCATCCAGCGGGTAATGGACTTTGGTGTGCAGCCACTGCATCGGCAGATTGCGCCAGGCCAGACGCACCAGAATGTCCGAATCGAAATCCATGCGCTTGCCGATTCTCGCCGAATCGATCAACGCCAGGACCGGTGGCAGCGGGTAGACACGAAAGCCGCACATGGAATCGCGGATCTGCAAGGACAGAGTATTGATCCAGACCATGACGTGGGTGAGGTAGCGGGCATACAGGCGACCTTTGGGTACGCTGGCATCGTATTGCGGATAACCGCATATCACCGCCCGCGGGTGCGCGCGCGAGCAATCGATAAAACGCCGGACGTCGTGCAGGTCGTGCTGGCCGTCGGCGTCTACCTGCAAGGCATGGCTGAACCCCAGGCGCGAAGCTTCGCGAAGACCGGTCATCACCGCGCCGCCCTTGCCCTGATTGGTCGCAAGGCGGATCAGGTGAACCATTTCGCGTTGGGCCAACTGATCCAGCACATCGGCACAGGGCTTGTCGCTGGCGTCGTCGACCAGGATGCAGGGCAGGTTGCTGGCGATCAGCGCATCGACCACGGTGGTGATCGCGGTTTCATGGTTGTACACCGGGACGATGGCGCAGGGGCTATGCATGTTGGTGTACACCTGAGGGACCGAGGTGTCTGTATCGCGAGCAGGCTCGCTCCCACAGGCGTTCACTGTTCAACAGTAATCCAGTGTGGGAGCGAGCCTGCTCGCGATCGAGTACGCAGCACTCGCCAAAACTAAACATGCGCCGCCTCCAGCAAGATCCGCCCACTGGAACAGGTGGCGGTTTCGTTGCGATAGGCGAAATACAACTTGCCGCGCGTCGAATCGAAGCGCAGGTGCAGCTGGACTTCGTCCCCAGGTCGCACCAGTTGCTGGAACTTCAGCACTTCCATGCCGGCGAATTTTTCCGGCAGGCCCATCAATTGCTGGCCCAGGTTCATTGCCCATTCCACCTGTACCACGCCGGGCAGTACCGGCGCCTGGGGGAAGTGGCCACTGAAATAGGCCAGGTCCGGCGGTACGGCCAGTTGCAGGCTCCATTCGCCATTTGATTCGGTTTGCTCAAGCACCTGCGGAGCCTTGGGGCGTGGTGCCAGCAACAGGGCCTCGACGTCGGCCTGGGGCAGTTTGCCCTGGGCGTTCAGCGGCATTTGTTGCAGCAAGCGCCAGCGCCGCGGCAAGGCCAAGGCTTCGCAATGCTGACTCAGATGTTTGCGCAAGCCTTGCGTGAGGCTGCGTCGACCCTGATTGCGCAAGGTGTGCAAGCCCGCCTCGCTCAGTACCAGCAGCGCGCCCAGAGACGCTCGATTTTCCTGGACAACGCCAAGTCGCGCTTCGGCGACCCAGTCATGGGCCATCAATGCCTGCTCCAGCATCGGTAGCGAGATGCGCTTTTCTTCCAGTTTTACAATCCGGTCCAGTCGCCCAAGCAGTTCGAATCGGCCATCGGCGGCGATTCGTGCCGCATCGGCGGTGTGCTCGACATGACCTGCCGGCAAGTAGGTGGAGGCGATCAGCAGTGCACCGTCGTTGTCCTGGCTCAGCGCGATACCGGCGAAGGGCTGCCAGAGCGCATGCCCCTGGCGCCAGGCAATGCCGCCGGTTTCCGAACTGCCGAAAATTTCCGTCGGCCATTGCTGCAAGCGTCGGTGCAGGCTTTGCGCGGCTTCGGCCGGCAACGCACCACCGGACGAAAACACCCGGCGTACTGCGCTCAACGCCGGCCAGTCGAGGTTGTCGCCCATGCGTTTGAGCAGCGCCGGGCTGGCGACCCAGGCGAACACCTTGTGTTCGCGGCTGGCGCGTTGCAGGTCCTCGGGAAAGGCCAGTTGTTTGCGCACGAACGGTCGCCCGGCGCACAGCGGCCACAACACCCGGAACAGCAGGCCATAAATGTGCTGGGTGGCAACGCTGCCGATCATGCAGGCCGGCCCCAGGTCGTTCCCCCACAACTGCTCCAGCGCCTGGACTTCATTGGCCAGTTGGCGCAGGTTTTTTTCGATACGCTTGGGTTCCCCGCTGGAGCCGGAGGTGCACAGGCTCAGGGAGCAGCTATCCAGATCCAGTGCGGCAGGGGCCAGCGGCGGCTGGCGCAGATCGCTCAAGTGAGAGTCTTCGGGCTGATCGGTCAGCCACAGGTCGACATCGCTCGACCAGCGCTCGCGTGTTCCGGTTTGCAGATCCGCCGGCAACAACACAGTGATTCCGGCGCGCCAGGCGCCGAGCAGGGCAATGGCCAGCTCGGCGGCGTCCTCAAGGTGTACGGCGATACGCTGCACGCCTTGAGCTTGCAGGCCGGCAGCCAGGCTCAAGGCCTGTTCACACAGTTGCGCGTGGTTCAACGCCGGTGCGGCCGTAACGGCGCGATCCGGTTCAGCCTTGAGCAACAGATGCTCAAGTTTTATCCAATTCATGGGCGGCCTCGTACCCGTTGTCGTATCAGCCATTCAATGGCAAACATCAGACCTATCAATCCGTAGGAAATCAGGCCGGTGTACAGCATCCACCAGCTCAACGGCGCCCAGAGTGTCAGGGCGCCGGCGCACAAACCGTTGCAGAGAAAAAACACGCTCCAGGCGATAGTCACCTGGCGGGTGTAGCGCACGACCCTGTCCGACAGCTGGGGTTCGCTCAGACGGGCCAGGCGTTCGACCATCGGCGGGCCGAATTTCAGGCTGCCACCGAACAGCACCAGCATGAAACCGCTGATCAGGACCGGGTACCAGCGCAACAGTGCCGGGCTGTCGAACAGCGCCAACAGCAGACAGAACACCAGGGCCGCCAGGGCCATCCACACGCGGCCAGGCTTTCGCCCGCCGGTCAGTGCCCGGGCCAGCCACAGGCTGCCCAGCAGCAACCCGAACTGCCACGGCGAGAAATGTTCCATGCCGAAATACACCGCGAAGGGGTACAGCAGGCCTGCCACCAGCAGGCCGAGGCCAATCAATCGGCTCATGCAGCCGGTTGAACCAGACGGTAGACCGCCTCGACCACGTCACTGACGGTGCGCACCGACTTGAATTCCTCGGCGGCGATTTTCTTGCCGGTCTGACGTTTGATGTGATCGATCAGGTCCACTGCATCGATGCTGTCGATTTCCAGGTCCTGATACAGATTGGATTCGAGGCTCACTCGCTCGGGGTCCAGCTCGAACAGCTCGACCAGGGCATCGCGCAGGGTATTGAAAATGTCGTCACGAGTTTGCATGGTCGGTCTCAAGCTGCCTGTTTTGCAGTGACGAACGCCGCAAGGCTCGCCACGTTGCTGAAGTGATTACGTGTGTCCTTGGCGTCGGCGTCGATCTTGATGCCGTACTTTTTCTGGAGGGCCAGGCCGAGCTCCAGGGCATCCACCGAGTCAAGGCCCAGGCCTTCGCCGAACAGCGTCTGTTGGTCGCCGATGTCGTCGGCGCTGATGTCTTCGAGGCCCAGGGCTTCGATAATCAGCTCTTTGATGTCCCGGGTCAGGCTATCGGTGTTCAGATCGCTCATCTTCAGCGAGCTCCTTAATGAAGTAGGAATGCAAATAATCGTTGAGCTTGCGCGAGGCCTGGGGAGGCGGGCCCAGTGCAGCGAAGGCCTGCGGGTCTATATCGGCGCCGACCCGGAAACTGAAGTGTACGCGGCGTCTGGGGATCCGATACCAGGGCTCGGCCTTGGTCAATGTAGTCGGGTTGACCTTGATGACGACCGGGGTGAGGATTTTGGCACCCCGTACGGCGATTGCCGCGCCCCCCCGATGAAAGGCTGGCGCCTGGCCCGGTTGGGTGCGGGTGCCTTCGGGAAAGATAATCAGGGTCTGGCCGCTTTTCAGAGCCTCTGCGGCGGCATCGAGCATGTCCATGCTGCCGTCATTGCTGATGTACTCGGTACGACGCAGGGGCGCGCGGGTGAACGGGTTTTCCCAGAGGCTCTGCTTGACCACGCAGTTGGCGTGACGCACCAGGCCGATCAGAAACACCACATCGATCAGCGAGGGGTGATTGGCAATGATCATCTGCCCTGGCCGGCCAAGCCGTTCCGCGCCCTGGATGTCATAGGTCAGCACGCCGGCGCGAGCCATGAAACGGACAAAAAACCAGAAGCAGCGGCTGACGGTTTGCCGGGCGCGCATCCGGTGGGTCTGGGCATCGCCCGGCAGGCAGCTCAGCAAAGGGAAGACCACCAGGCGCAGGCACAGGCCGCCCAGCCCGAACAGGGCAAAGCTTGCGGCGGTCGCCAGCAGGCGCCAGTAGTAGGCGTCGCGGTTTTTTTCCATCACAGGTTGCGTTGCCAGGTCCATACACGATTTTTCCAGGCATGTTGGCAGGTGGTTTGCTGGCCCAATAACGTGCGCACCAGATTCAGCGCATGCGGCCAACGGGCGTTGGACAACGCATCCGCAGGGCTGTTCAGGGACAACTGCCAGTCATTGCCGGGCGTGATCAGCAGGCCGACGGCGTACGCAAACGGCACGTCGTCGATCCATGTGGCGTATGCCTTCGGCGGTTGTTCTTCGGTCACCACCAGCAATACGGCGGGGGCGCCTTCATTGAGCAGCGCCGCGGCCTCAAGCATGCCGTTTTCAAGGCCGTCGCCGGCGGCGGCGAGGGCGGTCATTTCGCTGGTTTCACCGCGCATGATCGACCACAGGCCAATGATCGCGTTGTGCACCGACAGGCTGAACTGCGTCGGCGACAGCGGCTGGTCGGCAGCCAGATCACTGAGAATGTCGATCGTGCGCGGGGTTTCGCCGTGTCGCGAAACAAAGACCAGCGGCAACGCCTGGCGACCTTCGGCCAAGGGCCAGCCAACACTGAATGCCATCCGCGCCAGACGGCTGAGGCGCCGACGCTGCATGGCCGGCAGGAACGACACGTCGGGAGCGGCATCGCTGGCCGGCAGCACGACCGGTTGTCGACTCCAGGCCTGCCAGTCGTCCACGCTCTCGAGCCCCGGGGCCCATGCGCGCCACTGGGCGATGTTGAAATTGATCACAGACATTCATCCCGCCCCTGCGGGCTTCGTTGATGCGTGAGTGGCGGCACACCACGATTCGCTTTGCTTGGCGTTGGGCGCCGAGTGGTGCGCATTATCCCGGTGCCGGGAAGCTGTAGCAAATACTGGTTACATTTTGAGCAGCCAGATGTGCCGCTGAAACTGCAATTAGTGAATATTTGGCAATCATTCACATTGTCCTCAGAGCGTCGGCAGTGGCTCGTGGGCGAGTTCGCACTTTTTCAACGGCAGATTGCGGCTGACTGTTCAGTCGTTATGCCGGTGAGGTAGCTAAGCCATGCCGTGGGCTACTACACTCGGTCATTCTTTGATACACGGAGGTTTTTGACATGCGGCGCGTGGTGTTCAATCAGAAAGGTGGCGTGGGCAAATCCAGCATTGCCTGCAATCTGGCAGCAGTCAGCGCCAGTGAGGGCTATCGCACCCTGTTGGTGGATCTCGATGCCCAGGCCAACTCCACTCAGTACCTGACGGGACTCACGGGGAACGATATCCCGATGGGCATTGCCGATTTTTTCAAGCAAACCTTGTCATCCGGGCCTTTCGCCCGGAAAAACCAGGTCGATATCTACGAGACGCCGTTCGACAACCTTCATGTCATCACCGCCACGGCCGAACTGGCGGACCTGCAGCCCAAGCTTGAGGCCAAGCACAAGATCAACAAGCTGCGTAAATTGCTCGAAGAACTCGACGAAGATTACGACCGCATTTACCTCGATACGCCGCCGGCGTTGAATTTTTATGCGGTTTCGGCGCTGATTGCCGCTGATCGCGTGCTGATTCCATTTGATTGCGACAGTTTTTCGCGTCAGGCGCTGTACGGCGTACTGGCGGAAATCGACGAATTGAAGGATGACCACAACGAAGGACTGGAGGTCGAAGGAATCGTGGTCAACCAGTTCCAGGCGCGCGCCAGCCTGCCCCAGCAGATTCTCGACGAATTGATCGCCGAGGGCCTGCCGGTGCTTCCGGTCTACCTCGCAAGCTCCGTGCGCATGCGCGAATCCCACCAGGCCAACACGCCGCTGATCCACCTCGATCCGCGGCACAAGCTGACGCAACAATTCATAGAGCTGCACAGCCTGCTGGAAGACGCCTGATTATTGCGTTCTGCACCAATCCCCTGTGGGAGCGAGCCTGCTCGCGATGAGGTCGAATCAGTCAACATGGCTGTTGATTGATCTATCGCTATCGCGAGCAGGCTTGCTCCCACATAGGGATTTGGTTGCTTTCAAATTCCCTGGCTGCGCAGCCAGCTCATCAACTGCGGTAGCGGGAACGCCCCGCTCTGGCGTGCGACTTCCCGGCCGTTCTTGAACAGGATCAGGCTCGGAATCGAGCGAATGCCCAGCTGCGCCGATAACTGCTGATTGGCCTCGCTGTCCAGTTTGGCCAGTCGGCACTTGCCTGCCAATTGCCCCGCCGCCTGCTCGAATACCGGCGCAAACGACTTGCACGGCCCGCACCAGTCCGCCCATACGTCCACCAGCAGCGGCAGATCGCCCTTGATCTGGCTGGCGTAGTCGCCCTGTTTCAAATCGAAGGGTTTGTTCAGCAGGACTTCGGACTTGCAGCGACCGCATTTGGGATGGTCATTCAGACGCTCCGCGGGGATGCGGTTGAGGCCGTTGCAGTGAGGGCAGGGGATGAGGAGTGGGTCGGTCATGAGAGTGATCCTGTTAAGAAGCTGATGGCTTCTATCTGGAGACGTTTGCACATGTTTTCAATCGTGCAGCGTGCGGCGATGAATCTAGGCTGACTCCTACCGGCAGACCGCTGGTCTGCCGAGCACTATCGCAGTTTGCGATATTTTTGATCTGTGATTAACTCCCCCATAGCAGAATGCGATAAGGATGTTGCATGCATGTCATCACTGGAAAACGAATACGTGAAGCTAAAGCCAAATGGCCAAGAGCCGCCACCGCTTTGGACCATTGGTACCAATTGGCGAAGGAGAGCAAGCCATCGGATTTTACAGCGATCAAGGCCCTGTTCCCTGCCGTTGACAAGGTTGGGGATTTTCATGTGTTCGATGTGGGTGGCAATAAGTTGCGGTTGATTGCTTTTGTCCGGTATCGATTGCAAAAGCTGTATATCAAACATGTGTTGGATCACCGCGAATATGAACGCGGGAAATGGAAGGAGGAACGAGTATGAGTGTTTTGATCGAAAGGGCTGTCGAGCACTGGGAGTTCGTCTCGCCATTGCTGCGCAAGCCGAAAAATGAAGATGACTACGACATGTTGGCGCGAGCGTTGGACGAGTTGCTGGAGATTACGGGTGATGACGAGTCTCATCCACTGATGAGTCTGGTGGACATCATTGGTGACTGGATTGAGGAGTGGGATAACACACATCACCCCATGCCCAAGCCTAGTGGTGAGGAAATGCTCGGTTACATGATGCGCGAGCATGGCCTGACCCAGAGCGACTTGCCCGGTGTCGGTGCTCAGTCAGTCGTTTCGGAAATTCTGAGCGGCAAGCGCCGGCTCAACCTGCGGCAGATCCGCTGGTTGGCCGAACGTTTCAATGTGCCGGTCGATGTGTTCATCTGAACGGCTTCAGGATGAACAACTGATCTCCAGATGCTTGCCCCACTCCGGCGGCCGTTCGGCATAGCTTTCCATCCCCGGCTGTTCCTCGAACGGGTTGCTCAGCACCGCGTGCAGCCGGCGGACTTCCGAGTAGTCGCCCTGTTCGGCTGCATCGATGGCTTTTTGCGCCAGGTAATTGCGCAACACGTACAGCGGGTTGACCGCATGCATGCGCAGGCGGCGTTGTTCCTGATCGGCCTCTGCTTCGCGGGCCACCCGAGCGATATAAAGTTCGCCCCAGGCATCGAATCCCTTGAGATCGACGAAGTCATCGCGCAGGCAATTGATAGCCACCTGGGGTGATTCCTCGCCCAGTCGGCGGAAGAACAGGCTGTAGTCGACGCCGCTGTTCTGCATCAATTGCAGCAGGTTTTCGAGCAGTTTCTGATCGTCGTCTTCGGCGCTGGTGAAACCAAGGCGGCGACGCATCAAGTCCAGGTAGTGGGCCTGGAACAACGGCAGGTACAGGCTGAGGGTTTCACGCAGGGCCTCGACGCTGATCAAGGGGGTCAGGGACTGGGCCAGTGCGCTGAGGTTCCATTGGCCGATGGGTACCTGGTTGCTGAAAGAGTATCGGCCCTGATCGTCGGAGTGGTTGCAGATGAAGTTGGCGTCGAAATCATCGAGGAAGGCGAACGGGCCGAAGTCGAACGTAATGCCCAGGATCGACATGTTGTCGGTGTTCATGACCCCGTGGCAGAAACCGTAGGCCTGCCATTTGGCAATCAGTTCAGCGTTGCGCTCGACGATCTCGCGGAACATCGCCAGATAGGGTTCCGGTTGTTCCAGGCACTCCGGGAAATGCATGGCGAGGACATGATCGCCCAGCTCCTTCTGCCTTTCCGGACGTTTGGTGTAATAGAAATACTCGAAATGCCCGAAGCGCACATGGCTCGGCGCCAGCCGCAGGAGCATGGCCGCACGCTCCTGTTTCTCTCGCCACACCGGCGTGTCGGAGCCGATCACGCACAGCGCTCGCGTGGTTGGAATGTTCAGGGCATGCAGGGCTTCGGAGGCGAGGAATTCGCGGATCGAAGAGCGCAGTACCGCCCGTCCGTCGCCCATGCGCGAAAAGGGCGTCTGGCCGGCGCCCTTGAGGTGCAGGTCCCAATGTTCACCGGCCTCGTTGACCACCTCGCCAAGCAGCAGGCCGCGACCGTCGCCCAGTTGCGGGTTATAGAAGCCGAATTGGTGACCGGAGTAGACCATCGCCCGAGGAACGGCATCTGACCAGAGCTTGTGGCCGCTGAACAGCTCGGCGAACTCAGGGGTTTCGGCTTCGGCGGGGTCGAGATCGAGCAGCGCCATGGCGGCAGGGCTGGCTACTACCAGACGCGGGTTGTCGATCGGTTCGGGCAGCACGTGGGCGGAAAACGTATCGCCCAGGCGGTCGAAACGATTGTCGAAGATCAGTTCGTCGAGGGCTTTCAAAGGCCGTCTCCAGCAGAATGTCCGAGCATTCTGCTGGGCATTGGCCGGTTAGTCGAGTTTGGCGGCAGGTGGCTCTTGCGCCGGCTTGCCATTGGCCATCGGTTCGATGGTTTTGGTTTCCGTCTCGATGGGCACCATCTTGTATTCCTGGCCGTGGAGGTTCTTGAGGTAAACCTCCATCTGCCGGAACGAAATATTGATGTGCTGCTTCTTGAACTCCCGGTTGATGAAGCGGTTGACCTCATCGATGACCGGGTTACGGTCACCGAGGTCGCGCACATGCATGCGCAACTCGTGGTCGAGGGTGCTTTCGCCGAAGTTCAGGAAGTACACATGTGGTTCGGGCTCCTTGAGCACCCGAGGGTTTTCCCGCGCGGCTTTCAGCAACAGTTCCTTCACCAGGTCCAGGTCCGAGCCGTAGTCGACGCCGAGCTTGAGCGTCACCCGGGTGATGGTGTCGGTCAGCGACCAGTTGATCAGTTGCCCGGTGATGAACGTCTTGTTCGGAACGATGATGTCCTTGCGATCGAAATCGGTGATGGTCGTGGCGCGAATGCGGATCTTGCTCACGGTACCCGACAGGTTGCCGATGGTGATGGTGTCGCCGATCCGCACCGGACGCTCGAACAGGATCATGATGCCGGAGATGAAGTTGGCGAAGATTTCCTGCATGCCGAAGCCCAGGCCCACCGACAGTGCGGCCACCAGCCATTGCAACTTGTCCCAGCTGACGCCGAGTGTCGACAGGGTCGAGACAAAGCCGACGCCGGCAATCACGTAGGACAACAGCGTGGTCGTGGCATAGGCGCTGCCCTGGGCCAGGTCCAGCTTCGACAGCACGAACACTTCCAGCAAGCCCGGCAGGTTACGTGCCAGGGCGAAGGTGATGCCGATGATGATCAGCGCGCCAAGCACGTCGCCGATACTGATCGGCACCATGCTCATATTGGCGCCGGTGCCGCTGGTGTACTCGTAGAGGGTGATGTTGTCCAGGTAAGAGAACACTGTGATCAGGTCGGCCCAGGCCCAGTACAGCGCCGCGATGAAGCCGCCCAGCAGGGCCAGGCGAATCAGGCGCATGGACTGTTCGTTGACTGTCTCAATGTCCATGGCCGGCTCTTCGATCACCGCTTCGCCGTCGCTGGCCTCTTTCGCTGCCTGGCGTTTGGCCAGGGCGCGCTGGTAGGCCAGGCGCCGCGCGGCCACGCTGAGGCCGCGTACGAAGGTGGCTTCGATCACCAGCCAGAACATCAGCAGGTACAGGGTGTTGATCAGACGGTCGCTGAGTTTCAGCGCGGTGTAGTAATAGCCGAAGCACACGGCCACGAAGAGGGCGATCGGCAGGGCGGTGAACAGAATGCCCACGACCTTGCGGAACAGCGACGCGTTTTCGTGGGTCGGGCTGCTGATCAGCAGGCGGCTGAGCAGCCAGGTCATCAGCGCGTAGCAGGTGAGTACCACCGGCATGCCCAGCACGTCATCGGCCAGTGTCGCCGGTTGCAACTCGGCAACCGCCACCACGGCCACCAGCGCCATCACCACCATGCCAAGCCTGCGGACCCAGCCGCGCAGGAATTCGACCTGTGGCTTTTCCCAGCGGAAATGCAGTTCCGCCACGCCACCCGGTGCCAGGATCCGATAGGCGGTGTAGAACACCAGCCAGGCCTGGGCCATTTGCAGCAAGGCTGCGCCCATGTTGGCGTTTTGCCCGCGGGCGTCGATCTGCAATGCCAGGCCGCACAGGGCCAGGCCCAGGGCCACCGGCATCGCCAGCAGGATGTTGATCAGAATCGCCTGTGGCGTGTGCCACTGGCTGTCGCGCTTGAAGTGGCCGATGTCCTGGTGGACCTTGTTCAGGCGGGCATACAGGTGCTTGCGCCGCCACAGCAGGGTGCCGATCAGCAAGGCCAGCGGCAGGAACAGCAGTGGGCGCTGGGTCAGGCCATCGGTGAGTTCACTCAGGCTCGAGGCCCATGGCAGAGAATCGACCTGGCGTTGCAGGCGTTCCGGCACGCTGCGAATCCATTCCATGTCCAGCGGCTTGTTGCTGGGGATCCAGAACATCTGTTCGTCGAGTGTCGCCCGCAGGCTCTGCGCCGTGCTCAGCAATTGTTTCTGATTCAGTTGCAGGGTGATGGATTCATTGAGTACCGCGCTCAATTCGCGGTTCAGGCGCTCCAGCAGGTCGGCGCGAGTGGTGGCCAGTTCCAGCAGGCTCTTGCGCAGTTGCGGGGTGACCTGTTCGGGCGGCTGGGTCGCCAGCAGATTGTCGACGTAGCTGGCCGGGCTGCTGAGCAATTCGCGCTGCTGGCTGACTTCGAATTGATACAGGCGAATGTCCGCAATCTGGTCGGCCAGGTTGCGATCGACGCGCAGGCGCGGCAGGGATTGTTTCTGTTTATAGAGAATCTTGGAGAGCAGCAGGCTGCCCTTGAGCACGTTGATCTGTTCATCCAGGGCCGAATCGCTCTGGGTCACGCTGTCCAGTTGTTGCTTGGTTTGCAGATTCTGCTGGGTGACTTCGTTGAGGCGGTCAGTGCTTTTGAGCAGATAGTCCGAGAGCTTCAGGTTAGCTGCGCTTTCGGTGGCCAGCAGGCTGCTGCCGCCGGCCTTTTGCGCCTCGATAGACTGCTGCGTCACTGTCTCCTGGGACTGGGCCAGGCGTTTCTGGTTGATCAGGTTTTGCAGTTCCTGGATCTCCTGATCCAGTCGGTCGGACTTCTCCGACAGCAAATCGTGTTGGCTGCTGCCCAGGTCTTGCAGTTGGGTATTGCCGGCCAGTTCCTGGCGACGCAGCGGGATCAGGGCGTTCAGCGCCGCGAGTTCGGCATTGAGCTGGTCGCGCTGCTCGGCGCTCAAGGGCTTGCCGCTGTCCCTGCCGGTCTTGAGGATGTTGTTGATCTGCTGGATGCGCGTCTGGCTGCTGGCGATTTCCGCCTGGGCGCGCTCGGGACGGGTTTGCGCGGTGATGATCAGGCTGTTGGCATCGGCCAGGTTCTTTTGCAGATCGCTTTGCTGGGTCGAACGCTCGGTGAGCATCTGCTCAAGTTGCTGGATCGGTTCCTTGGCAAAGCGCTGCGCCATCGGCGTCACGGTACTGGCCTTGAGCCGGGCGAGTTCGCGCTGGTTTTCGACGGTCTGTTTGGGCGCCGTGCTCAGTTGTTGCTTGAGATCGGTGAGCTTCTGCTCGTAATCGCGCTGGTTTTTCAGTTGAGTCAGCGTGTTCTGCAGGACGGTTTGCAGCGCCTTCTGATCGGCTTCCGGCAGTTTGCGATCGGCGATTTTGTCCAGGCTCGCTTGCACGGCTTCGCTGGAGGGCGGTTCGGCCGCTTGCGCCGCTTGCGATAAACCAAGGGTGCTGACAGAAAGACTCAGGCCCATAAGGGCGATGGCGAAAAACGAGCGCAGGTTAGGCATAAAGACCGGTCAAGCAAGTGATAGTGGAAGCAGTTTAGAGGAACAGCCCGGGGCCGGGGCGACTTCCTTCGGGGAATCTGACGCCCACTTTGCCGATCTTGTTCCCGTCCATGACGGCGACGGTCCAGATGGTGTTGTTCCATTCCACCTGGTCGCCGACCACTGGAGCCCCCCCCACTTTCTGGGCAATGAAGCGGCCCAGGGACATGTCCGGATCGATACCTTCGACCTTAAGCCCGTAGAGGGCGGCAACCGCAGCCAGCTGGGCATCTCCTTCGAGTACGAAGTCGCCGAAGAAGCGCAAATCGAGGCCTCGCTGCGGGGCCTGGCTGAACAGTTTTCCGAGGGCCGACAGGTTGTGTTCATGGCCGATCACGCACAGCAAATCATCGGCTTCGAGCACCGTACTACCCGACGGATGGAGCAATTGCTGGCCACGAAACAGGGCGGCGATGCGGGTGCCTTCGGGCATTTTCAGCTCGCGAAGGTGCGAACCGATGCACCATTTTTCGGCGCCGAGGCGATAGACGAACAGCTCCCACTCGCTGGTGACGTGCACTTCCAGGGCGGAGCGGGAGATCGGTGCGGGCTCCGGTGGTACCGTCACTTTCAATAGCTTGGCGACCCACGGCAGGCTCGTGCCCTGTACCAGCAGCGACACCAGCACGATAAAGAAAGCGAGGTTGAAGTACAGCTGGGCGTTGGGCAATCCGGCCATCAGCGGGAACACCGCCAGAATGATCGGCACCGCGCCACGCAAGCCCACCCAGGAAATGAACGCCTTTTCCCGGCCATGGAAGGCCTTGAACGGCAGCAGGCCCGCCACCACGGACAACGGCCGGGCAACCAGAATCATCCACAGCGCCAGGCCAAGGGCAGGCACTGCGATCGGCAGCAGGTCGTGGGGCGTGACCAGCAGGCCCAGCACCAGGAACATGCCGATCTGCGCCAGCCAGGCCATGCCGTCGAGCATGTGCAGGATGCCGTGGCGGCTGCGCACGGGGCGGTTGCCGATCACCAGCCCGCACAGATAGACCGCCAGGAAGCCGCTGCCGTGCAGGGCGTTGGTGAAGGCGAAAACCACCATGCCGCCGGCAATGACCAGAATCGGATAAAGGCCGGTGGCCAGATTGATACGGTTGACCAGCTGCAGCATGAGCCAGCCGCCGCCCAGGCCGATAACTGCACCGATACCGAACTCGCGCAGCAGGTGAGTCAACAGGCTCCAGTGCAGGCCGGTCTGGCCGCTGGCGAGCATGTCGATCAGGGTCACGGTGAGGAACACCGCCATCGGGTCGTTACTGCCCGATTCGATTTCCAGGCTGGCGGTCACCCGTTCGTTCAGGCCTTTACCGCCCAGCAAGGAAAACACCGCGGCGGCGTCGGTAGAGCCGACGATGGCACCGATCAGCAAGCCTTGAATCAGGTTCAGGTTGAACAGCCAGGCGGCGGCCATGCCGGTGAGCCCGGTGGTAATCATCACGCCGACGGTGGCCAGCGACAGCGCCGGCCATAATGCCACGCGGAAACTCGACACCCGGGTGCGCAGGCCGCCGTCCAGCAGGATCACCGCCAACGCCAGGTTGCCGACCAGATAAGCGGTGGGATAGTTATCGAAAATGATGCCGCCACCATCGACACCGGCAGCCATGCCCACGGCCAGGATAATCACCAGAATCGGGATGCCGAGCCGGGAGGACAGAGAACTCACCAGAATGCTTGCACCAACCAGCAACGCGCCGATCAAGAACAGGCTGTTGATGGTCGTCGCATTCAAAGGCAGTACTCCGGAAAACTGAGAGGCGGGCGCAAACTGACCATGCAGTCTGCGTGCCAGCGATTCTAACCTGCCGAAATGCGAGGCTGTCAAAAAAGCTTTTCAATCCTCGCCACCCCTGTAGGAGCGAGCACGCTCGCGAGGGTCGTCAACGACAACGCTGGGCGTCTGATGCCCCGCGGTGTTCTTGCGTTCATCGCGAGCCTGCTCGCTCCTACAGGGAATTGTGCTGCTTCTGTAGGAGCGAGCACGCTCGCGATGGTGGCCAACGATAACGTTGGGCGTCTGATGCCCCGCGGTGTTCTTGCGTGCATCGCGAGCATGCTCGCTCCTACAGGGGAATATGCAGCTTTTGTAGGAGCGAGCACGCTCGCGAGGGTGGTCAACGATAACGCTGGGCGTCTGATGCCCCGCGGTGTTCTTGCGTGCATCGCGAGCATGCTCGCTCCTACAGGGAATTGTGCTGCTTTTGTAGGAGCGAGCACGCTCGCGATGGTGGCCAACGATAACGTTGGGCGTCTGACACCCCGCGGTGTTCTTGCGTGCATCGCGAGCGTGCTCGCTCCTACAGAGGAGGGCGGCGGTAGGTTACAGGCTGAAGCGTCCGACCAGGGTGTTGAGGTCCACAGCCAGGCGCGACAGTTCACTGCTCGCCGCGCTGGTCTGGTTGGCACCGGTGGCCGATTGCACCGACAGATCCCGAATGTTCACCAGGTTGCGGTCCACCTCGCGGGCGACTTGCGCCTGCTCCTCGGCAGCGCTGGCGATCACCAGGTTGCGCTCGTTGATTTCGACAATGGCACTGTTAATGGTGTCCAGCGACATTCCGGCACCGCGGGCGATGTTCAGGGTCGACTCGGCGCGTTCGGTGCTGTTGCGCATCGAATCCACCGCGTGTTCGGTGCCGCTCTGGATGCTGGCGATCATGCGTTCGATTTCGCTGGTCGACTGCTGGGTACGGTGTGCCAGTGCGCGAACTTCGTCCGCTACCACCGCAAAGCCACGGCCGGCCTCACCGGCACGCGCCGCTTCAATGGCCGCGTTCAGGGCCAGCAGGTTGGTCTGGTCGGCCAGGCCGCGAATCACGTCCAGTACCTTGCCGATGTCACGGGATTCGTTGGCCAGGTCACCGATCAGTGTTGCGGTGCCTTGTACGTCGGCGCTCATGCGCTCGATGGCGCTGACGGTCTCCTGAACCAGATCACGGCCATCACCAGCCGACGCAGTGGCGTTTTTCGAGGCTTCGGAGGTGCTGACAGCATTGCGAGCGACTTCTTCCACGGCGCTGGTCATTTCGTTGACGGCGGTGGCGGCCTGTTCGATTTCATTGTTCTGCTGCGTCAGGCCACGGGCGCTTTCGTCGGTAACGCTGTTGAGTTCTTCGGCAGCGGACGCCAGTTGGGTAGCCGAGCCCGAGATTCGTTGCAGGGTGTCACGCAGTTTGTCCTGCATCTTCGACATCGCCAGCAGCAAGCGTCCGGCCTCGTCCTGGCCATCGACCGTGATCGGGCGGGTCAGGTTGCCCTCGGCGATCTGCTCGGCGGCATTCAAGGCATTGGCAATGGGTTTGGTAATGCTGTTGGTGAGTAACCAGGCGAATAGAAGCGTCAGGCCGGTAGCGATCACCAACAGAACGATCACCAGGCTGAACGCCGTATCGTACTGGTCGGCGGCCTGCTGGTCGGTATCGAGGGTTTGCCGGGTGTTGATCTCCAACAGCTTGCTCAGCACGGTGTTGATTGCCTCGGAGTTGCTCAGCAGATCGGTGTTGAGCAGGTTGCGCAGCTCCTCGACCTGATTATTGCGCGACAGGGTCTTCATCCGGTCTTCGATCTGCCGGTACTGCCCCAGCAGTTGCACGTACTGATCGTATGCCGCACGTTCCTGGGGGCCGGCGATCAGTTTTTCGTAAATAGCCTGGGCGGCGTGGATCTGCTGATTGCGCATCTCCAGCAGCTCCATGGTTTTTTGCTGAACATCCGGCTCGCGGTTGACCAGCAGGCGATAGGAAAGCACACGCAGGCGCAGGGTCAGTTGGGTGAAGTCGTCGAGACTCTTGATGCTCGGCACGCTGTTGTTGGTGATGTTCTCGGCAGCGCCGCGAATTTTGCTCATCTGGCTCAGGGCAAACACGCCCAGCACCATCATCAAACCCCCGATCAGGGCAAAACCGAGGAACGCGCGCGGCGCGATGTTCATATTGCGAAGGGACATGGGGTTCACCAAAAGGAGCGCACCTGCGCGGTGCTGAAACGGACGGTACAGGTGACATATCGGTCATGCAGCCGAAGTCTTGAGGTCGTGCGCGTAATTGCCACATGGTCATTGCGACGAAGTGCAGGAACCAGAACAGCCGATCACAGTCTCTAAAGTTCGCGAGAAAGGTCAGTCGTCAGGAAAACCAAGGCCTTGCGCCTGTTTAACCCTGGCATCCACGATGACTTTTCTTTATCGTACGCGCCCTTTGAAAATGCCTGGAAAATCAAAATGTTGGAAGCATCCCTCAGCCAATTGGAACAACTGGTCAGCGACCTCGTGCAGCAGAATCAGACCCTGCTCGGCGCCAATCAAACCCTGAGCGCAGAACTGGCCCAGGCCAAGGATGAAAACGAAAGCCTGCAACTGAGCCTGATGGAACACGAAGAGAAGCAAGGCGCTACCGCAGCGCGCATTCAAGCCCTGGTTGAGCGCGTAAGTGCCGGCCCAGTCAGCGCATGAGTTACGGCGCAGGTGTGAAGGTCGTCTCGATCCTGGGAGAGGACTATTCGATCAAGGCGCCGGCCGGGGAAGAGCAGACCCTGCTGGACGCTGCAATGATGTTGAAGGCTGCGCTGGCTGAAACCAAAAGAAAGTACCCGACACTGATCGGTGACCGACTGCTGGTGCTGGCCGCGATGAATCTGTGTTCCCAGCAGATCGAAATGCAAAAGCAGCACAAGCTCGAACTCGACCGTTACCAAGAGCAAGTCAGCGCCACGGTTGAAGTGATCACCAAGACGATCAATCAGGCCTGATCGCCTTTGCGCACAACCAAAGAATAGATTGTCGATTTAGTTGTATACAATCGGCACGGCTGTTGCAGTGTTTCAGCCTCTTATTCTTTGGGGGTGCTCCATGCAGTTCTGGCGACGCAGTATCCAATGGCAGTTGATCCTGAGCATGGGCACCGCCCTGCTGCTCAGTATTCTGATCGTGGTTGGCATTTATACCCTCGTGGTCAACCGCCTGGCCCAGCGCTATCTGATCGAGCAGGCATTGCCCTCGAGCATCGAAGCGATGCGCAACGACATCGAGCGCATCCTCGTCCAGCCCCTCACCGCCGCCACGGACATCGCCCGCAACAGCATGGTGCGCGACTGGCTGGCCGGGGGTGAAGACAGTGCCCGTGCCGATGCTTTCACCACCTACCTGGAAGGCATCCGCGCCGAACACAAAGCCTTCACGGCGCTGATCATCGGAGCCGCCTCCAATCACTACTACACGGAAAAAGGCCTGGATCGGACCTTGAGCCGTGCCAATCCGAAAGACACCTGGTTCTACTCGTTTCTGGACAGCAGCCAGCCTCGCACCCTGAATATCGATAACGATACGGCCACCGGAGAATTGGCGCTGTTTATCGATATCAAGGTCCAGCAGGCCGGCAAGGTCGTGGGTGTTGCCGGTCTTGGCCTGAGCATGAATGCATTGTCGGAGTTGATTCACAACTTCACCTTCGGCGAGCGCGGCAAGGTCTATCTCGTGCGTTCCGACGGTTTGATCCAGGTGCATCCCGAAGCGCAATTCAGTGGCAAGCGTACGCTGGTCGAGCAGATTGGCACGTCTGCGGCGCAGGCTGTATTGGGTCAAAAAACTGCCACGAGCAGCAATTTTACCCGTGAGGGGGAAGACTATCTGGCATTGAGCCTGCCGTTACGGGATCTCGGCTGGACGCTGGTGGCCGAAGTGCCGCAGTCGCAGATCTACGCCGAGGCCCGACGCGCCTTGTGGATGAGCAGCGGCATTGGCCTGGCGGTGGCACTGGTGTGCCTGTTGCTGGTGGTGCTGCTGGCCCGAGGGCTGGTGCGACCGATTCGTCAGGTAACAGGCGCGCTGGTGGCCATCGGTAGCGGTGGTGGAGATTTGACCCATCGGCTGGATGCCAGCCGTGCCGACGAACTGGGCGACCTGGCGCGTGGCTTCAATCGTTTTCTCGACAGTCAACGCGACATGATCGGCGAGGTGCTGACCACCAGCGAGCGCTTGCGTACGGCTGTCGGTCAGGTGGCGAAAGTCGTGGACAACACCGCCGAACGATCCGGGCGCCAGCAGGAAATGACCGACATGGTCGCGACCGCCGTCCATGAAATGGGCCTGACCGTGCAGGAAATCGCGCAAAACGCCGGCAACGCGGCAGTCGCCTCGCAAACTGCCCGCGATGAGGCAATGCAGGCGCGGGAGGTGGTCGGCGGCTCCATCCGGCATATCGAAAACATGTCCGACGAAATCGGTATCGCAGCCGGTGCCGTGGGTGAACTGGCTCATCAGGTGGCGTCCATCGATCAGGTGCTGGCGGTGATCCGTGGCATTTCCGAGCAGACCAATTTGCTGGCACTCAACGCCGCCATCGAAGCGGCACGAGCCGGGGACATGGGGCGCGGGTTTGCGGTGGTGGCTGACGAAGTGCGCACGTTGGCCCGGCGTACTCAGGCTTCCACCGATGAAATCCAGCAAATGATCGGCAACCTCAAGCAGGGCGCGGAGAATGCGGTGTCGTCGATGCACAGCGGGCAGGCGGCTACCGGTACCGGCGTCGAGTCGAGCCAGCGGACCGGCGCATCGTTGACCGCAATTACTGGACAGGTCGAGCGTATCAGCGACATGAACCACCAGGTCGCGACGGCGACGGAAGAACAGTCGGCCGTGACCGAGGAGATCAACCGCAACGTGCAGGGTATTTCCGACCTGGCGCGGGCGACGGCGGGGGAGGTCAGGGCTTGTCGCGAGGATTGTCTGACTTTGCAGCGCCTGGCCGATGATTTGGCGCGGCAGATGGGTGGATTCAAGCTCGGTTGACTGATCGTTCCCACGCTCTGCGTGGGAATGTAGCCAGGGACGCTCTGCGTTCCAAAGGCGTGACGCAGAGCGTCACAGGAGGCGTTCCCACGCAGAGCGTGGGAACGATCAGAGTGAGGTCATTAGAACCACTCATCCTGCATGGTCAGGCAAACATCGTCCCGAGCTTCAAGAATCGCCAGTTCATGGTGGCGGCCCGGCACTTCCCAAGTCAGGAAATAGCGCGCCGCCTGCAGCTTGCCTTTATAGAAGTTCACGTCCGCCGCATTGCCCCTGGCCAGGCCTTCCTCGGCACGAATGGCCTGCTCCAGCCAACGCCAGCCGATCACCGCGTGACCGAATACTTTCAGGTACAACGCCGAGTTCGCCAGGCTGCTGTTGACCTTGCCCTGAGCCAGGTCGGTCAACAGGCCGATGGTCACGGTTTGCAGGCGCGCCACCAGTTTTTCCAGCGGTTCGCGCAGCGTCGTCAGCGATTCGAAGGCCTGCGCGCGCTCGGCGGTGTCGGCGATCAGGCGAATCAGTTGCTTGAGCCCTGCGCCACCGTTTTGCGCCAGTTTGCGGCCCAGCAGGTCGAGGGACTGAATGCCGTGGGTGCCTTCATGAATCGGATTCAAGCGGTTATCACGGTAGTACTGCTCCACCGGGTATTCGCGGGTGTAGCCGTGGCCGCCGAGAATCTGGATCGCCAGTTCGTTGGCCTTGAGGCAAAACTCCGACGGCCAGGATTTGACGATGGGCGTCAGCAGGTCCAGCAACTCGTGGGCCTGTTTGCGTTCGGTTTCGGTTTCAAGGGTGGTGGTGTCGTCGAACAAGCGTGCGGCGTACAGCCCCAAGTCAAACGAGCCTTCGACGTACGCTTTCTGGGTCAGCAGCATGCGCTTGACGTCGGCGTGCTCAATGATCGCCACCGGCGCAGTGTTCGGGTCCTTGCTGTCCGGCACACGACCCTGAGGACGCTCGCGAGCATATTCCAGCGAGTACAGGTAGCCGGCGTAACCGAGCATCACCGCGCCCATGCCGACGCCGATTCGTGCTTCGTTCATCATCTGGAACATGTAGCTCAAACCATGGTGTGGCTTGCCTACCAGATAGCCGACGCAGTCCCCGTTGTCACCGAAGTTCAGCGCAGTAGAGGTGGTGCCGCGCCAGCCCATCTTGTGGAACAGACCAGCCAGCAGCACATCGTTGCGCTTGCCGAGGCTGCCGTCATCGTTGACCAGGAACTTGGGCACGATAAACAGCGAAATGCCTTTCACCCCGGCCGGTGCATCCGGCAACTTGGCCAGGACCATGTGCACGATGTTTTCCGACAGCGGGTGATCGCCCCCGGAGATGAAGATTTTGTTGCCCTTGAGTCGATAGGTGCCGTCGGGCGCGGGTTCGGCGCGGGTACGGATATCCGACAAGGATGAACCTGCGTGAGGTTCGGTCAACGCCATGGTGCCGAAGAAGCGGCCGTCGATCATCGGTTGCAGGAAGCGGCGCTTCTGCTCGTCGGTGCCGAAGCTTTCGATCAGGTTCGCCGCGCCCATGGTCAGGAAGGGATATGAAGTCGATGCGGCGTTGGCGGATTGGAAGTGCGCGAAGCAGGCCTGGGACAGCAAGGTTGGCAGTTGCATGCCACCGGCGTCGAAACTGCGCGCGGCATTGAGGAAACCGGCTTCGAGGAAAGCATCCACCGCCGGTTTCACCTCCGGAATCAGAACGGCCTGACCGTCCTCGTAGCGCGGCTCGTTTTCGTCACCCTTGCGGTTGTGCGGGGCGAAGAACTTTTCGGCAATGCTGCGGGCGGTGCCGAGGGCGGCATCGAAGGTTTCGCGATTGTGCTCGGCAAAGCGCTCACGCCGGGTCAGGCCCTCGGCATCAAGGACTTCATACAGCTCGAAAGCCAGGTTGCGGGAACTGAGCAGCGTCTCGGACATGGCGGCCTACCTTTTGTTGGAATGGGCCGAGTCTAGGCTTGCTGATAAAAGCTGAACAGGAAGATTGATGAGCGTGATGGAGAGGCAGAACGAGGCGAGGGGAAGATCGTTCCCACGCTCTGCGTGGGAATGCCTCAGGGGACGCTCCGCGTTCCAGTCTCGATGCCGATTTCCTGTCTGGCATCAATGGGACGCGGAGCGTCCCGGCTGCATTCCCACGCGGAGCGTGGGAACGATCAGGGGGGAGGCTTAGCCGATGGTCATCAGGCTGGCGTTACCGCCGGCCGCAGCGGTGTTGACGCTCAACGCACGCTCGATCACCAGGCGTTCCAGCGCAATGTTGGTTTCCCCTTGGGACAAGCCCTGGATACCGACGATGGCACCGGCACGCTTGGCCACCTGCTGGCAGACTGCGCGCAGTTGATCGGACAGGCCGTGATGCAGCACGGCATCAAACACCACCTCGTCCTTGTTCCAATCGGCAACCCGTTTGATACGAGCCTGAATGTCCTTCGGCAAGCGGGCGAACAATGCCTTGCTGATGTCGGATTCCGGCCATACCGCAGAACCACCGACGGCCAGTACCGCCGCCAGTTGCGTCAGCAGGTCGCCTTCGACTTCCGCCAGGCACAGCACATGCTCGCGCGGCAGGATGGCATAGCTGTTGCGCTCGCCGGTCGGGCCGGCCAGCAGGCGGGTGATACCGCTTTGCGATTGCGCGGCGAACTGCGTGCACAGGGCGCTCAGGTCGGCGAGCTTGTTGCCGTCGGCCCAGGTTTTCAGGGTGGTCAACGGTTTGCTCATCGCTTCGCGCAGACGTACGTCCGGTGCTGCGCCAGCGTCGGTGCGGGCGAAGGATTGCTCGATCGCATCGACCGGGCGAGTCGACAGCAGGCGGTACAGGTACAGCGGACCACCGGCCTTCGGCCCGGTACCGGACAAGCCTTCACCACCGAACGGCTGCACACCGACCACGGCGCCGACGATGTTGCGGTTGACGTACACGTTACCGGCGTTGACGGAGTCGATCACCTTGGCAATGGTCTCGTCGATGCGGGTGTGAACGCCCAGCGTCAGGCCATAGCCGGAAGCGTTGATCTGGCCGATCAGTTGGTCGATGTCCTTGCGCTTGTAGCGAACCACGTGCAGCACCGGGCCGAAGATCTCCCGCTGCAATTCGTCGAAGCTTTCCAGTTCGATCAGGGTCGGCATCACGAAGGTGCCGCGTTTGACTTCCTCGGCATCGGCGATGGCCACCTGGTACACGCTGCGACCTTTGTCACGCATGGCCTGGATGTGCTTCTCGATGCCGGCCTTGGCTTCGGCGTCGATCACCGGGCCAATGTCCACGCTCAGGCGCTCGGGGTTGCCGAGACGGCTTTCAGCCATGGCGCCCTTGAGCATTTCGATGACTCGGTCGGCGGAATCTTCCTGCAGGCACAGGACGCGCAGGGCCGAGCAGCGCTGACCGGCGCTGTCGAAGGCCGACGATACGACGTCGATGACCACTTGTTCGGTCAGTGCCGAGGAGTCGACGATCATCGCGTTCTGGCCACCGGTTTCGGCGATCAGTGGAATCGGACGACCCTGGCTGTCCAGGCGGCCGGCGATGTTGCGTTGCAGCAGGCGCGCGACTTCGGTGGAACCGGTGAACATCACGCCTTTGACGCGCTCATCACCCACCAGACCGGCACCCACGGTTTCACCACGACCCGGCAGCAGTTGCAGCACGCCTTGCGGAATCCCGGCTTCGAGCAGCAGGCGCACGGCCTGGGCGGCGACCAACGGGGTCTGTTCCGCCGGTTTGGCCAGTACCGGGTTACCGGCTGCCAGTGCAGCGGCGACCTGGCCACTGAAAATGGCCAGCGGGAAGTTCCACGGGCTGATGCACACCACCGGGCCCAATGGGCGATGGGCGTCATTGGTGAAGTCGTTGCGCGCCTGCACCGCGTAGTAGCGCAGGAAATCCACGGCTTCACGCACTTCGGCGATGGCGTTGGCGAAGGTCTTGCCGGCTTCGCGGGCCAGCAGGCCCATCAGCGGCTGGATCTCGCCTTCCATCAAGTCGGCGGCACGCTCCAGGATCGCGGCGCGTTCGGCGGGCGGGGTGGCCTGCCAGATCGGCGCGGCGTTCAGGGCGCACTGAATGGCGTTGTCGACGTCTTCGACAGTGGCCTCCTGCACATGACCGACCACATCGCGCAGGTCCGCAGGGTTCAGGCGACGGCCTTCCGGCACCACGGCAATGCTCTTGCGCATGATCTGCGAGGAGTCCTGGCCGACCAGTTCCTCACCCATGTAACGGACACTGCCGCTGTAGGCGCGTGGCGAGCCGCACAGGGTCATCAGCAACGTGGACTTGCCAGCGCCGTTGGCACCGATCAGGGTCACGATCTCGCCCTGGCGAACTTCGACGTTGACGCTGTGCAGGGCCTGGA